>NZ_JBHVDX010000011.1:72192-90296 GCF_042802555.1 Streptomyces sp. NPDC057474
CGGCACCGAGGAGCCGGCCGTTCGGGTGCGGACAGGCTCTAACCCTGTCGATGGCCGGACGGCGGCGGGTCCTGCGGGTCCACGCCGGTCGAGGAAGAAGCGTCCCTGGTGCCGCTGGGGCGCTGGGAGCGGCCCTTGCGCCCGGTGTCGCGCCGGCCCTTCTCGTCCGTGTCTCCGTACTCCTCGCCGCGTGTCCCGTCACTCTTTGCCGTGTCACCTGGAACGGACTTCGTCTCCTCTGTGGACTTCGTCCGGCCCCGGCCTCTTTCGTCGGCGTGCTCAGCCGTACGGAAGGAGCGGTGGGCGCTCGGGTTGTCCTGCTGATGGGTCTCGTCCACATCGGGCGACCAGCCGTGCTGTCCGGCGCCCTCGTGACGGCTCGGGCCCTTTTTGTGCGGTGGCTCGGACGAACCTGATTTCTTCGACATGCTCCGACCTGCCTGTTCATGGTCAGTGGGGGACGCCGGTCGCGCGTCGCCGCGATGGGTAAATTATCCCCTCTCGCGATATTTCGAGCATGTTGTGACTGCGTCTGGCCCGACGGGTGAGGACGGCGGAGACGAAGTACAGGAGGCTGTAGTTCTTCTCGTCGGTGTTCGTGCCGATCAGCAGGACCATGGGTGCGGCCGGCGGGGAGAGTCCTTGCGCCTCGCTGTCGGGCAACGTCGAGCATGATGGCCTGGTCGACGGTGGCGAAGAGGCTTAGGCCGAGGCTGCCGAGCATCGCTCCGGTGATGATCAGCGGCAGTGCGGGGGCCAGGGCCGTGATCACCCCGCCCGGGTAGGGGTGAGGCGCAGGCGGTGGGGCGGGGTGCGGAAGAAGGTGGCGCGGACCTCGCCGCTCGCTCCAGCCGGCCGAAGACGGGGGCTCCGGCGCCGTACGCGTCCGCCCCGTGTGAGCGCAGTGTCCCGGTGACCGTCAGCTGCTCGGTGTGCGGGGCGGGGCGCGAGTGCGTCCCACAGGTGCGATCTCCTCCCCGACGCCGAGCGGCAGATCACGTGTGGCGCGTCGCGCGTACCCGGCGACGACCGGGTCCGGGTCGGCCAGCCGCTCCGCGAGGAACCCGGCATCCCGTCCGACGAGGGCCGCAAGCGCCGCGAGCCGCCGCTCGTACGACCCGCGCCCGTCCAGCTCGGTCAGGAGCGGGGCGAGCATCCCGTCGTCCGCGAGCCTGCGTGCGGTCCGCGCCGTCAGGGTCAGGCGCGCGGGGAACGGCAGCGGTTCGAGGGCTGAGAGCAGTTGCTCCGCGGCGGTCGGCATCCGCCGATTGTGCCCGGCAAGATCCGTTCAGGCGATCGATTAAGTGAGGACGGGTCAGGCCCGGTCGGCGGGGCCGGGCGGCAGCCGCGTAAAGCTACCGCCGGCTGCGTACCAGCAGGTAGAGGAAGTACGGCGTGCCGATCACCGCCGTCATCAGGCCGGCGCCCAGTTGGGCGGGGGCGATCACCGTGCGGCCGAGGAGGTCGGCCGTGCAGACGAGCGCGGCGTGCCGTCGGCCCACGAGGGCGCGCGCCGCGTGCGGTGCCACGAGGCCCACGAAGCCGATGGGGCCGGCCGAGGCGACGGCGGTCGCGCTGAGCAGGACGCTCACCACCTGAAACCCGAGTCTGGCCCGGGACAGTCGCAGGCCCAGGAGCCGAGGGGGTGTGTTCGTCCAGGGAGACGAGGTCCAGCTCGGCGGCGGGCGACGCGACGACGAGCCCCAGCGCCAGCACGAACGCGCAGGGCAGGACGTCCGGCAGGGTCCGGTCGTACGTCGAACCGGACAGCCAGGTCAGCGCCTTGGTGGCGTTGAGCGGGTCGGTGAGCACGATGAGCAGGCAGGGCGTGGTCCAGACAGTCAGGTCCGGCCCCACGATGGCCGGGGACCGGACCTGAAGCGTGCCCGGTGGCTAACGGCCCCGGCGGCCCACGCCGACCGGGACGGTCAGCAGGACCAGGCCGAGCGCGAGGACGGCCAGCCCGCACCAGGAGGCGACCGGGAGGCGTTCACCGAGGACGGTCACGCCCAGGACAGCCGCCACGGCGGGCTCCCCGAGGGTCAGTGAGGTGGCCATCGACGCCGGAGTGCGGCGCAGTCCGTGCCCGAAGAGCCGATAGGCGAGGTAGACGGTGAACAGGGCGAGGTACACCGCCACCGCCGCCCCGCGGGCGGTGGCGAGCCAGTGTGTGTCGACGAACGCCACGAGCGGCAGGACGAGCAGCCCGGCCGCGCCGAACAGCACCCCCATCACCGCGCCGGACGGGTGCCCGCGCGTGATGAGCCTCCCCCCGATCAGCGAGTAGACGGCGTACGACAGTCCACCGCACGCGGCGAGCGCGACACCGGTCAGGTCCATCGTCCCGGCGTGCCCGGTGAGCTGGGGACCCAGCACCAGAAGGGCGCAGCCCAGCACGGCGGCCGCGGTGGCGGCGGTCCACCGTGCGGTGGGTCGGGTCCGCCCGGTGATCCAGGACAGCAGTCCGGCGAAGACCGGCGCGCTGCCCAGCGCGATCACCGTGGCGACCGCCACGCCGGTACGGGCCACCGCCGGGTAGAAGGTGACCGGATAGCCGGCCACCGCCAGTGCGCCGAGGGCCAGCAGCCACCGCTCGGCGCGCGTGCAGGCGGCGGGCAGTGAGCGGGCGCCCCGGGAGGTGAGGAACAGCAGGATGCCGCCGAGGGTGAGACCGGCGCAGCCGATGGCCGCCGCCGGGGCTCCGGCCGGCGCCAGGGAGCTGACGGTCCCGGTCGTGCCCCACAGCACGGCTGCGATGAGGATGGGGGCGGGGCCGCTGCAGAGGCCGGTGCGAGAGGGGCGCGGGCCGACGGTGGCCGGGCGCGCGGGAGTCAGAGGGGTCGTGCGGTTCGGCACAGTCGTGAACTTCCGTCGTCGAATGCGTCTGGGGACTCGATCCGAAACGGGCGCACGACAAAAGCCCCTGACCGCCCTGCGGGTCGGATGGGGCCGGGAATCAAACCGTCAGTGTCTGCGCCCGGTCAGGCGCCGAGCGGCGGCAGAACGACGTGCCAGTAGGTGTTCACGCCTCGACTGTACACAACCCGTCACGGAGGCACGGGAGCACGGAGGCGCGGAGGTCGGTCCGGGGCATTGGTGGCTACGCGGGCAAGGGGCGTTCGTTGACGACCTGCTTCATGACCAGGGTGGACGTCAGGCGCTGGCACCCGGCAAGGTGGCCAACCGCTGGTCGTAGAGCTGCTGGAAGGCCGTCAGGTCGGTGGGGGCCACGCGGAGGCCGTACTCCACGCCGTGGAAGCCTGGACCGACGGCACTTCTCCGCCCATCTGGCCGTGCGGAGGGGCTGCTCGCTCGTGGTGGCCTCCGGCCATGGTTTCGAGGCTTCCCGCAGGAGTCCCCGGATTCATGGCTACGAGATAGAGCAGGCCGACACGCTCGCCGCCCGTCTGTCCGGCCGCGGCCACCCCCTCCCCGGCGTCAGCGCGGACCACGACACCGCCACCGCCTTCGCCCGGACCGGCTTCGGTCGGCGAGAACCGGCGGACCGTCGAGCGCGCCCTGGGTGCCGTCCGGGCGGATGAGGTCGCGCTCCCCTGACGGGCCGGGACCAGCACCCGCCGGGCCGCCCGAGGTCATGGCTGCGACTGAGCGCCGCACCCGACCACAGCCGCTTCGGGAGCGGTCGGCTTGCGGAGCAGGAGCAGGGCCGCGTCGTCGTGGAGTCGGCCTCCCACGTGCGTGAGCAGTTCGTTGTGGAGGGCTGTCAGGGTGTGGGCCGGCTCGTCGGACAGGTGGTGCGCCAGCCTCTCGGTGAGCGGATAGAACTCGCGGTCGCGGTCGCGGGCCTCCGTGACGCCGTCGGTGTAGAGCAGCAGTTGCTCACCGTCGGCGAAAGCCAGTATCTGAAGGCTGGGGGTCTCGCCGGTCAGGGCGCGCAGCCCGAGGGGCGGGGCCGGACGGGCGGGTTCCACAGGTACGACACCGGAGCCGCGCACCAGCAGCGGAGGCGCGTGTCCGCAGTTGACCAGCTCCAGATGGCCCGGCCGGGGGTGCCCGACGACCACGGCGGTGACGAAGTCGTCGCAGCGGAGGTTGCGCGCCAGACTCCGCTCGA
Source organism: Streptomyces sp. NPDC057474 (assembly GCF_042802555.1). NCBI lineage: Bacteria > Bacillati > Actinomycetota > Actinomycetes > Kitasatosporales > Streptomycetaceae > Streptomyces > Streptomyces sp. NPDC057474. The sequence continues at coordinate 76,268 of NZ_JBHVDX010000011.1, forward strand.
TCCGGTCGACCACGGCGAGAAGATCGGGCTCCTCGTACGCTGCCTCGCGGAAGACCCCGAGCACCAGAGCGGCTATCCCGACCGCGGGCAGCCCCTTGCCGCGCACATCGCCGACGATCATTCGAACCCCGTACGGGGTGGGCACCAGGGCGTAGAGGTCCCCGCCGATACGGGCCTCGGCGGCAGCGGCGCTGTACCGGACAGCCACCTGGAACGGGCCGACGGTCGCCGGTACCGGCTGCAGAAGCGCGTGCTGGGCGGCCTCGGCGACCGAGCGGACGGCCGCGAGCACCCGCTCACGCCGCCCGCGCAACGCGCTGGCCAGGCCACTCGCCAGGGTGACGGCCACCAGCGCGGACAGTACGGCGGCCAGCTCGCGGCCCGGCGCACCGTCACGGACACCGAGCATCGTGCCCAGCACCCCGGCGAAAAGACCGACGCAGAGGACTCCGCGCGGCCCGCTGGTGGTGGCGGCCAGCGCGGGACCGGCGGCGAGCAGCGGAAGCCACGTCAGCCCGGCTCCGCCGAGGAGACCGACGAGCACGATGACGGAAACGATCAGTACGGGTAGTACGGGCGTACCGGAGGCCAGCTGTGCGGCGACGCGGTTCCGGGTCGCCGTACCTGGAGCGGCCGCTCGTTTCCTGGACGGCCGGATCGGCCGGTGGTCGCCACCAAGCTCTCGGGTGTGACTCATGTATCGCCCGCCAGTCCTCATCTGTGCGTGGAGCATGCGCTCCGGAATTGTCCGTTTGGTCCAGGAAAGAGGATCGGTGCGGGCGCCACAAGGACCCGATTTTCAGATAGTGAGTGACAGGCCCCTGGTCACGCGGCTCGCGATCGGGAGCAGCCGCGCCCGGACCGCCTCAAGTCGCGAGAGCCGGTCCGCCCGCAGCGAGACGCCGAGCGAGCCGAGCGTGTCCCCGCTGTACACCGGCACCGCGATGCAGACCGTGCCGAGGGCGTACTCCTCCAGGTCCGTGACGGCCGGCGCCACGGGGGAGGAGTCCAGCCGCCGGAGCAGTTCCGGAGCGTCGGTGATGGTCCGTGGCGTGAGATCGGCGAGCTGGTGCCGGGAGAGATAGTCCTTGCGGGAGTCCTCGTCCAGCTCGCGCAGCACCGACTTGCCCAGCGCGGTGGCGTGCCCGGCGTCCTCGAACCCCACCCAGAGATCGACCCGGGGCGCCCGGGGACTGTCCACGATCTCGGCGACGCGGATCTCTCCGTCCTCGTAGAAGGTGAGGTAGGCGGCGCTGGTCAGCTCGTCCCGCAGCGCGGCGAGCGTCGGACGGACCCGGCTGAGCAGCGCCTGCGCCCGGCCGGTGGTGTGCAGCGTCTGCACCTTGTCGCCCAGAACGAACCCGCCGTCGGCCAGCTTCCGCAGGTATCCGTCGTGGACCAGGGTCCGCAACAGGTGATAGGCGGTGGCTAGGGGCAGCTCCGTCTCCCGTGCCAGCTGCTTGGCCGGCGCCCCGTTCTCGTGCGCGCTCACCGCCTCCAGCAGGCGGAAGGCCCGCTGCACGGAGGTGATGAGCGTGGGGCCGGGGCCGTCGTGCGCAGCCATAGGACCAGCGTGCGCCGTGCGCGCGGCGCGGGCAAGCTCCGCCCGGCCGGGCCCGGTGCCCCCGCCACTCCTCTTAAGGGCAGGACGATCACTTCCACCCGTACGCATAGGCGGCGACCCAGGTGATGTCGAGCTGGGCGCTGCTGCCGGGAGCCGCGCCCGGTCCCTGCAGAGCGCTCTCGTTCTGCAGCACCCAGGACAGGGGCCGATTCGGCACGTCGCGGGTGTCGTGCCCCACTTGCCGGCCGTCCACGAAGAACCGCACATGTCCGGGCGTCCACTCCGTCGACACGGTGTGCCACTCCGTCCAGTCGTCGCTCCCCGGGAAGTAGCCCTGTTCCCCGCCACCGCAGGGATGGTGGAAGGCGGTGAGGTCGCCGGTCCACTCGCCCTCGGGATGGTCCATCTCGCAGCCCCCGCCGTAGTGCAGCCAGGCGGACTTGTATCCCGGAGCCGGCCTCGTCACCTTGATACGGGCGCTGTACTTGCCGTACTTCATCTGCATGACGGCACGAGGTACCACCGCCGCAGCGTGCACGGGACCTCCGTCGGCGGGCCGCCACATCCGGATGTACATCCTGCCGTCGCCGTTCGCCGCAGGGCCCACGCTCACGGTGTCCTCGGGGTGATAGACGCCCACGACGTCCCGGCCGCGGTCGTTGGCCGTGTCCCGCCAACCGGTGGGGTAGGCCCACCAGTTGTCGCGGTACGTGCCCCGCAGGCCTCCGCAGTACGCGGCGGACGTGTCGACACGGTGCTCGCAGTCGCTGAACGCGCCCAGCGGCACCCGGTCGCCGTCGAAGTCCTCCGCGAGGACCTGCCAGAAGGGCCCGCAATCGCCTCGGGGTAGTTCGGTGCCCGAGGCGCGGCAGGCGTCGGCCGACACGGGCGCTCCCTCGGCACGCGGGACACCGAGGAGCGCCACCAGAAGCATGAGGCTCATGGATGGCCACAGTGCGCGTCCACGACGTTTCGGTGCCGCGTGCGAACCCATCGGAGAGCCCCCTTCGACCCACTGCGGGATGTGTGGTGCGAGGGAGCATCCTCATCGCGGGACCGGTCCGGCGCCATCCCCGGAACGGGGTGCCTTGCGGAGGGTTGCACTCCGCCTCTGCCGAGGTGAGTCGGCGGTTCCGGGTACTCGGGCGGCGGAGCCGGACACGACGTGTCCGGGACGGTCAGTCCTGAGGAGCTACGGAATGCGACTGCGGGAACACGTGGTGGTGGTGACGGGAGCGTCCAGCGGGATCGGCAGGGCCACCAGGCCGGCGACCGCCTTCGGCCCGGTGAGGAGGGAAAGGAACATCTCCTTGCGCACCCGGTGGGTCGCTCCGTCGAGCGTGTGCACGGCTCCGGCCGAACAGTGTGCTCAGCACCGGGCCGGGCGACGCCGTACCGCGTTCCACATGCCGTTCGTCGTAGAAGAACCGCACCGCTTCCGGGCCGTGCAGGGCGACGGCGTGCTGTCCATCACCCGGGCACGGGCCAGGGGACCATTGGTGCGGCGCCGACGGTCGGGCAGCCAGGTGTACCCCTTGACGAGGGCCGCGAGCGAACTGTCGACGAGCGGGGAGCGACGACTCTTGTTCATGCCCACGCGGGTGCCCGCCCCACCCGGTAGCGCGGCCGTCCCGCACCCGCCCGGCGGGGGAGTGACCAGCGGGAAGCCGAGCCACTCACATGAGGCAGAGGTGTTACGCCCGGGGAACTCGGTACTCCGCACGGAGACAGAGCCAGTCAACCGTCTCCGGAGGCGATCATGAGTGACGAGAACATGGCGGACGACGCCTACCAGCCCACGGGCGGCAACGAGGAGCAGGAGGACGCTGCCCCGCTGGATCTCCAGGACGCGGTCGACGAGCGCACGTACGACGACATGCTGGACGAGGGCTACTCGCCGCCGGAGAAGCCCCTGGGCGTCACCAAGAGCGGCACCACGGCGGCCGAGCAGCACGAGGGGGAGTCCCTGGACGACCGACTGCGACAGGAGGTGCCCGACGTGGAGGTGCCGGCCGGGGACGGTATCGGCGACCTGCCGGGCGGCGAGGGCGAACCACTCGACCCGGAGGCCGGCTCGGAACGCGCCGGTCGCCTGGTCGCACCGGACGAGGGCACGCGGGCGGACACCACCAAGGAACTCGTCGCCGAGGACGAGGGCATCGACGGTGGAGCGGCGGGTGCGGAGGAGGCGGCGATGCACGTCGTCCCCGACGACCGACTGCCCTCGCCGGACGAGCGGGAGGACTGACACGTTCACTGACACGTTCACGCCACGCCCCACGGAGGGCCCGTCGCATCGCCCCTGACGGAGGAGACGGCCACACCGCGTTTGGCGGGGGAACGGATCACGTCAGCGTGGCAAGCCGCTGTCGGCGGTGGAGGAGGCGGCCGAGAGCACCAAGCTGTGGTGCGGCGCGGCCTGGGGTGATGGCGTGGTGGGGCGGCGGGTGGGGGCGCCGTGCGGCGGCAGCGGGCCTGGCGGCGATGACGGTGGCGCAGCCGGGATCCGACGTCGTGTCCGCAGTGAGCACCTCCGGTGAGCAGACACACCGGGTAGCCGTGCTTCTCAGGCCCCACGACTGCCGAGCGCCTCGGCGAGGCAGCCCTCTTGCCCACGGCCTTGCGCACCGCGTCCTGGTGCGGTCCAGAGCGCGGCGGATGCGGGTGAAGATGCGGGGTGAACTCGTAGGCCGGCCATGTCGAATGCGGCGGTTCCCGGTCGACGTGAGAGTGAAGGCAGTACATCCCAGGACTTCAGGAGCACCCCTCGTGACCGTGACCGCGGATATGGCCATCTCCCTCGACGGCTACGTCGCAGGCACCGACATCGCCCTCGACAACCCGGGAGGCTACGGCGCCGAGCCGCTCTTCGAGTGGATCCACGATCTGGCGAGCTGGCGGGAGCGCCAGGGCATGACCGGCGGGGAGGAGAACCGCGACTCCGAGCTGATGCGCGAGTGGTTCGACGCCACCGGAGCGGTGGTCATGGGGCGCATGATGTACGACACGGGCGAGGAGTTCTGGGGCGACAACCCGCCGTTCCGGGCCCCGGTCTTCGTGCTCACCCACCACCCACGGCCGACCCTGGTCAAGGAGGGCGGCACCACCTTCACCTTCGTCACCGACGGCATCCGCAGCGCCCTCGACCAGGCGAAGACCGCGGCCGGGGACAGGAACGTCGACATCGCGGGCGGCGCGAGCACAGTGCGGCAGTACCTCCGGGAGGGGCTCATCGACGAGTTGCAACTGCACGTCGTGCCCGCGCTCCTCGGAGCGGGGCTGCGGCTGTTCGACGACCTTGGCGCCGGGCGGCGCGACCTCGAACCGGTCCGGGTGGTCGACACGCCTCTCGCCACCCATCTGAAGTACCGCTTCGCGAGGTGAGCACTTCGCCAACTACCGAACAGCGGCCGGCCGGGTCACTCCTTGAAAAGCAGCGGGAAGAATGCGGCGGGAACGGCATCGTCGCCCCCATGCCGCCTCCGGTCGCTGAGGAGCCCGTGGGCACCGGCGCCGACGGTCACTGAAGGCCGTGACGCCCCGTGCGTGACGGGGATCACACCTTGAGGAAAACCTGTCGTACGGGCCGGGCGTCTAGCGGGTGTGAGATCAGTGAGGAAGGTGCCGGGTGAGCCGGACGAGGAGCGTCTCGTCCGGCTGGTGGCCAGGGGCGACCGGGCGGCGTTCGAGGAGTTGTACCGGCGTACCGCGCCATGGCTGGCGGTGCGGTTGCGGCGTCGCTGCGCGGACGAGCAGATCGTCGCCGAGGTCATGCAGGAGACGTATCTGGCGGTGTGGCGCGCGGCGGGCGCGTTCGCCGGGGCCGCGGTAGGGGGGACGGCCGTCGGCTGGCTGTGGACGATCGCGGCACGCCGTCTCGTCGACGCGTTCCGGCGCAGGGCCCACCACGCGAAGCCGCCGCCCGCGGCCGCCGGGCAGCCCATGGCGCCCGCCGCCGAGGAGGAGGCGCTCGCGGCGACCGTCGGCGGTGACGTCGGGGACGCGTTGCGGCGCCTCGCGCCGGAACTCAGACAGGTATTGCAGGCCATGGTGCTCGACGGGCTGTCCGTCCGGGAGACCTCGGTCCTGCTCGGCGTGCCCGAGGGCACGGTCAAGACCCGCGCCCGCCGGGCCCGGACGGAGATGCGGAGGGCCCTGGCATGAGTGTGGAACACGCGTCGACGCGGCTCATCGACGGTTATGCGCGCGGCGACACGGACATCGCCGCTGACGAGGTGTGGGCCCTGGAGGCCCATCTGGAGGGGTGCCGGGTCTGCCGGGACCGGCTGTCGGCCGCCGCCACGGTGAGCGCGCCCGCCGTGGCGGCGATGGTCGACACCGTGTGGTCCGGCCTGGAACCCCAGCTGGCCACGGCCGTCCCGATGCCGCCGCGGCGGCGCTGGTCGGCGCGGCTGTCGGCGTGGCTGACGCCCACGATGGTGCCGTGGCTGGCCATGGTCATGAGCGTGACGCTGCTCGCACTGCTGCTGGACGTGGTCGGCTCGGGCTCCGGTGACGTGTCGCTGGTGCTGCTGCTCGCCCCCGTCCTGCCCGTGCTCGGCGTCGCGGCGTCCTGGTCGCGCGGCCTGGACCCGGCGTACGAGCTGACGGCGTCCGTGCCCAGGGCCGGGCTCCCTCTGGTGCTGCGGCGCACCGTGTCCGTGCTCGCCCTGGTCGTGCCCGCGCTGTTCGCGGGCGGATGGGTGACGGGGGTGACGGCCGCGCAGTGGCTGCTGCCCTGTCTGGCGTTCACCTCGACGGCCCTGGCGCTCGGCGGGGTCGTCGGGGTGACCCGGGCGGCCGTCGCACTGATCGCGGTGTGGGCCGCCGTGGTCGTGGCGCCGGCCCTGGCCACCAGCCGTACGCCCGTCGCCCTGCAGACGGACGGCCTGCCCGTGTGGGGACTGATCCTCACGCTCGGCATCGGAGTCGTGATCGCCCGCAGGGGCGCGTACGCCGTGCTGGGAGCCCATCAATGACCACATCGACGACCGATCGGAAGGAACACATCTTGATGTCCGCGGTGAGCGCGGCCGACCTCGCACCTACGTCCTACGCCTGGCAGATCCGGGCCACGGGGCTGAAGGTGCGGGTCGGCAGGAAACGGATGGCCGTCGACGGGCTCGACCTGTCGCTGGGCACCGGCGTACACGGTCTGCTCGGCCCCAACGGGGCGGGCAAGACCACCCTCATCCGGGCGCTGGCCACCGTGCTGCGCCCCGCCGAGGGCACCCTGGAACTGCTCGGCGAGTCCACGGGAGGCCTGGGCGAACACCGGGCGTTGCGCCGCCGGATCGGCTATCTGCCGCAGGAGTTCGGCTACTACAAGCGCTTCACGGTGCGCGAGTTCGTCGAGTACATGGCGTGGCTGAAGGAGGTCCCCAAGGCGGACATCCCCGCGGCTGTCCAGCGCGCCGTGGAGCGGGTCGGTCTGGCGGACCGCGCCGACGACCGGATGAAAACCCTGTCGGGCGGCATGGTGCGGCGCGTCGGGATCGCCCAGGCCATCGTCAACGACCCGGCGATCCTGCTCCTCGACGAGCCGACGGTCGGCCTGGACCCGGCCCAACGGCTGCGGTTCCGCGAGCTGCTTCAGGAGTTGGGCACGGACACCTGCGTGGTCGTCTCGACCCATCTGGTGGAGGACGTCGCCGCCGCCTGCACCGACGTGGTGCTGTTCGCCGAGGGCCGGCTGGTCTTCCAGGGCACCCCGGACGAACTGGCCGCGGCGGGCGGCCCCGAGCACGTGGGCGACAGCCCACTGGAGCGCGGCTACTCGGCGCTCCTGCAGGGCCCCGAGCAGGAAAGGGGCACCTGGTGAACATCCGTGTCCTGCGCATCGAGCTGAGACGTTCCGTCGCCCCGTGGACCGGCGTCGTGTGCCTCACCGTCGCCCTGGCATTCATGTATCTGGTGAGCGGACCGTGGTGGAAGGGCACCGCGCTGTGGACGTACCAGTGGACGTCCATGGCCCTGTGGACCCGGTACCTGCTGGCCGTCCTGTGGCCGCTCGCCATCGCCCTCGGGGCCCTCCAGGGGCTGCGCGACCACCGTTCGAGGATGTCCGAGCTGCTGACGAGCACACCACGACCCGCCCGGCACCGCGCGGCCACGACCGCGGGCGCGACGGCGATCACGCTGGCCTCGGCCTTCACGCTCCTCGTCCTCCTGGGCGCGGTCCAGGTGCTCGGCGCCACCGAGTTCACGCACCTCGGCTGGCTGCCGATCTCGCTGGTCGCCATACTCGCGCTCGTCGCGGGGGCCCTCCTCGGCATGGGGATCGGACGCAGCCTCCCCTCGCCGCTGATCCCGCCCGCGCTGGCCGTGGCCGCCTTCGTGTTCGTCAACCTCCTGCGGGTGACGACGGAGTCGGGGGTGCCGACGGCCACGGTGTCGCCCCGCTTCGCGCTGCTGTCACCGCCGGTGGACGAGGTACGCGACGTGTTCCTCACGCTCTCCGCCTCCGTGCACCTGGGCCAGACGGTCTGGCTGCTCGGCATGGCCGTGACCGGCCTCGCGCTGCTGGCCGCCGCCACCCCGCGCGCCCGTTTGCTCGCTCTGGTACCCGTCCTGGCGGGCGCGGTGATCGCCCTGCTCCTGCTTCCCTCCGACCCGCGCCGGGCGTACGTCGTCGACGAGGCCGCCGCGGCCCCGATGTGCGACGGCCCGGTGTGCGTGGCGACGGCGCACCAGGACCGCCTCCCCGACCTCGCGGATCCCGGAAAGAAGGCGCTCCGCCTCCTGCGGGACGTCCTCGGCGGCGAGGCGCCGACATCCGTCCGGGAGAGCACCGCCCCGCGGGGGCTCTTCGACCCGCCGGAACGGTCCCGTACGTCCGTGCTCGTCGACTTCGACGACGATGTGATCGGCGACGCGAAGGGCGAGGAACTGACCCGGGCCCTGCTGGCGCTGGGCATGGTGCCGCTCTGCTCCGCCCGCAGCGCCAACGAGAGCGGCACGCTCGGCGAGATCGCCGCGCAGGGCGTCGCGGCGGGCTGGGTCCTCGGGGACCTCAGGCCGTTCGACGGCGCCGTGCACGCGTCGAGCGACCAACTCGACACGGCCCGCCCGGTGTTCACGGAACTCAAGGCGCTGCCGTGGTCCGAACAGGTCGCGCGTGTCAAGGCGGCGCACACCGCCGCCGTCTCCTGCGAAGGCGACCCGCTCGACGCCCTGGACGGAGGTACGTCCCGGTGAGATGGCTGACGCTTTACGCGCGCTCCCGGCAGGTGCCCGCCTCGCTTGCCGCGGTGGTGATCAGCGCGGTGGCGGTATGGGCACTCGCCCGGGACGGCGGCGGGGGACCGGGCGATCCGAAGCTGCCTGTGTTCGTCCTCGTCGCGGGGATGACGGCGGCTTCGATCGGGCTCGGCGGGCAGGATCTCGCGCTGGACCGCACGGCCGCGATCCGCTGGCGGCCCCGCCGGGCGGCACACGTGCTGCTGATCGGCACGGTGGTCGGCGCCGTGCTCCTCGCGGTACAGGCGATGGGCGGGCAGGACCTGGCTCCCGCCGCGTTCGTCGTCCGCGACAGCGCGGGGCTGATGGGCCTCGCCGCCCTCGGGGCGGTGGTGTGCGGGGCGCGGTACGCATGGACCCTGCCGATCGCCTGGCTGTCGTTCTCGGTCTTCGCCCCGTCCCCGACGAGTGTGCCGATGCAGGCGGCGACCTGGATGCTGCTGCCGCCCGGTACGACGACGGCCACCTGGACGGCCCTGGCCCTGGCGGTCACCGGCACGGCGGCCTATGCCTTCGCGGGCCCGAGATGGTAGCGGGCCCGAGACGGTAGCCGGTCCGGTCCGGTCCGGGCTGTCGGGGCTGTCGTATCCGGTCAGGTCCAGGCGATCTCGAAGTATCTGACGCGTTCGTCCTCTCCGGTCGGCCGCATGCCGGCCGCCGTCATGACGTGCTGGGACGCGATGTTGTCGTGGTCGGCGTCGCCCTTCACACGGGTGGCGCCGTGCGCCCGAGTGAACAGCAGCAGTTCACGGAGGGCTTCGGAGGCGTATCCCTTGCCGCGCGCCGACGGGACGAGGCCGTAGCCGATCGTGACACTGCCGTTCGCGTCCGAGGGCCCGTGGAAACCGAGGCCGCCGATCGCCTGCCCGTTCTCGCGGAGGCGGATCTCGAAGGTGCCGAACGGCCAGGGATCACCGGTGGTCGCGCAGATGTCCAGGAAGCGCCCGGCGGCGAACACGTCCCCGTCGGCGGGATATCCGGGCGCCCATCGAGCACCACCCGGCGGCACACCAGCCGCCAGACGCTCGGCCTCGCCGACGGTCATCGGATGAAGGACGAGCCGCTCTGTCACAAGATCGTTCATGGCGGTTCAGATCCAGGTGTCGAGCCACATGCGGATGTGCCAGTCGGGATACGGGATCGTGAGCCCCGTGTAGATCGGGAAGAGGTAGATGAAGTTCCAGGCGATGAGCAGGACGAGCGTGCCCGTCGCCACCGCTCCCCGTGTGCGGCGTTCGGCGCTCGCGCCCGGGGGGCCCAGCAGCGCGCCCAACGTCATCGCCACGGCCAGACACAGGTACGGCACGAAGACGACGGCGTAGAAGGAGAAAGTCGTGCGGTCCTGGTACAGGAACCAGGGCAGATAACCCGCGCCCACGGCGCACAGCACGGCGCCCGCGCGCCAGTCGCGGCGCAGGGCCCAGCGGAAGAGCAGATACACGAGGGCGCAGCACGCCGACCACCACAGCATCGGCGTACCCAGGGCGACGATCGCCTGCGAGCAGCCCGTTATCGCGTGGCAGCCGGCCTCCCCGGGCTCGGGCGACTGGTAGGAGAACAGCACGGGGCGGCCGAGGACCAGCCAACTCCACGGGTTGGACTCGTACTTGTGGAACGCGTCCAGGTCCACGTTGAACTGGTAGACGCCGTACTCGTAGTGCCACAGGCTGCGCAGCGGTGCCGGTATCCACGACCAGGTGCCGCCGCGGCCGTCCGCCCAGTGCCGCCCGTAGCCGTCGTCGGACAGGAACCAGCCGGTCCACGTCGCCACATAGGTGACCACGGCGACCGGGACGAGGGAGAGCACTGACCAGCCGAGGTCCTTGCGCAGCGCCGCCCGGTAGGGGTGGCGTGCCCCCGCGACACGGCGGGCGCCGACGTCCCACAGCACGGTCAGGACCATGAAGAAGGCCAGGAAGTACAGGCCGTTCCACTTGGTCGAGGCGGCCAGACCCAGGCAGAGGCCGGCCGCGAGCCGCCAGGGACGCCATCCCGTCCCGGCGTTCTCGCCGGTGTCCCGGTGCGGGCCGACGTGCCCGTCCTCGCCCACCGGCAACGCCGCCGCGAGCCGGGCCCGCGCGTGGTCCCGGTCGATCAGCAGGCATCCGAAGGCCGCCAGGACGAAGAACATGACGATCAGGTCGAGCAGCGCGGTGCGGCTCATCACGTAGTGCAGGCCGTCCATCGCCATCAGCGCGCCGGCCAGGCAGCCCAGGAACGTCGAACGGAACAGGCGGCGTCCGATTCGGCACAGCATCAGCACCGACAGCGTGCCCAGGACGGCCGTCATGAAGCGCCAGCCGAACGGGTCGAGACCGAACATCCACTCACCGACGGCGATCACCCACTTGCCCGTCGGCGGGTGCGCGACGAAGCTCCCGGTGTCGGAGAGCGGTATCACCTGGGGGTCGCCCAGGATCTGCGGGTCGGCGACCTTACGGTCCGGCCAGGTGCCCTCGTAGCCGAGCCGCAACAAGGACCAGGCGTCCTTGGCGTAGTAGGTCTCGTCGAAGGCGAGTTCGTGCGGCCGGTCGAGGCGCCAGAAGCGAATCGTTCCGGCTAACAGAGCGACGAGCAGCGGCCCCAGCCAGGCCATCGCCTTCGCGACGCGGTACGCCGGCACCGGGCCGAGCCCCACACGCTCCCAGAAGCGGGTCCCCGGCTCCGGGAAGGGCGGAACCAGGCGTTCGCGGATGTCGCTCCGGGGGCGTCCGGCGTACCCGAACAGGCGCAGACGGTCGTTCCAGTCGGTGGGCGCCGTCGTCGAACGGGTGCCGTGGAGCATCGGGGTGAAGGAGTCCTTTGAGAGTGCGGGCGGTGCGGTGCCGGTGGTCGGCCGGCCGGGGTCGGGGTGCGCCCGGAGGCTAGCAGGGGCTCGCCGACGACGAACGCGTGCAGGCCGTTCACCCGGAGCGCTGCTGAGGGCTGGGTTCCTTGACGTCTTCCATCAATACGGTGAGCAAGGGGCCCTCGACGGTGCTGTCCTCGAGCGCGACACCGCCCATGTGCTCGCACCCCCGCACCCCCGCACCCCCGCACCCCCGCACGTTCGCCTTCGGAGATCGTAATGTGCACACGCTCGGTCAGCCCGGGGCGGTGTGATTCCACAGGTCGGTGACGGGCTGCGGGTCGAGGCGGCGCCCGTCGCGCAGACACAGGCGACGTGGTGGTCGGCGGCCTCCCTGGCACCGATGACGGCTTGGTACGGGACCAGCCTGGCCGGTCCCGCGCCGATCATCGGATCGGTGTCGAACAGGCCCAGCTCACGGCCGAGTTTGCGGTGGTCGTGCATGGCGGTCTCCTCGCGGACATCGGACGGGCGACCGCAGGACGAAGCCCCGGGGCACTCGCCCCGGGGCTTCGGACAAAGACATCTGTCAGCGCGAAATATTCGTCGGCGGGCGGCCGCTTGGCCGTCGCCCCCCGAATCTTGGATGCGATGCGGCACCGTGCCGTGGTGGGATGCGCCGTATGAGCGAAACGCTGCGTGCCCGCATCGAGCGGTACTACGCCACCGTGCCGCTGCTGTTCGCCGACGTCGAGGAGTTCGGCCCGCTGCGCCTGTTCGTGCGGAAGGAGCCGGGTGCCCCGTACTACGGCGGGCCCGGCCATGCTCAACCCGCTGCGGGAAGGGACTCCACGGTCACCGCCGCCGACATCGCGCGCGTGCGGGCCCGGCAGCGCGAACTCGGTGTGCCGGAGGCGTTCGAGTGGCTGGCCGAGTCGGCGCCGACGTTGCGCGCGGGCATCGAGGCCTCCGGTCTCCCGGTGCTCGAACGCCCGTTGATGGCTCTGGATCCGCACCACCCGGTCGACCCACGACCGTTGCCGGACGGCGTGACCATCCGTGCGCTGACAGCCGACGACCCCGCGCTGCCCGCGGCGCTCGCCCTGCCACGGCTGGCCTTCGCCGAGGAGGGCACCGCGGTGGGCACCGCGGGCCGTGAAGAGCTGTTGGCGGTGGCCGAGGAACTGACCGTGAACGGCACCGTGGCGGCGTTCCGCCCCAGTGTCCGCGCCGGGCACAAGACGCTCATCGCCGCCGTCGCCCCGGACGGTACGCCGCTGGCCGTCGGCCACTACCACCCGGCGAACGGCACCACCGAGATCGGCGGCATCGGCACCCTTCCCACGGCCCGCCGCCAGGGCCTGGCCGCCACCGTCACGGCGGCCCTGGTCGACCACGCCCGCGACCACGACGTGAGCACCGTCTTCCTCGCCTACGCGGCGGACACCGTCGCCCGCATCTACACCCGCCTGGGCTTCCGCCCTGCCGACTGCACCCTTCTGATCGCCGACCAGCCCGCGCGATCGTAGGTATCGACCGTTCTCCGGAGGTACTCGTAGGTCTCCCTGCAAAGCGGGAGACTCCCGGAGACAGGCATGGATCACTCGCGGGTCCCTGTTCCGGTCGGATGTCCTTGCGCTCAATGGGCTCGACGACCGTAGGGAGAGCCGAGGGTCCGGAGGAGGGCCCCACCCCTTTCCTGAAACCCCTCGAACCCTGACGGCGCCCATGTCGGCGAGCCGCGTGGCTGGGCCGTTCGCGGGTACTCGGGATCGCGCCGAAAGGCTGACCGAGCCGACGGGTACGGATGCGGAAGCGGAAGCGGAAGCGTTTCACTCAGGAGAGGAGCGAGGACATGGGACACGGTGGAGACGTCATCGCCGAACTGACCACGGACCACGGCGAAGTGGAGGAGATGTTCGGCGAGATCGAGGCGCTGCCCTCCGGGGACCCCCGGCGCAAGCACTACGTGGACAAGGTCACCATCGAACTGGTGCGTCACTCGGTCGCCGAGGAGGCGTACCTCTACCCGGCGGTCCGCGAGCACATTCCGGACGGTGACGCGATCGCCGACCGGGAACTGGAGGACCACGCCGAGGCCGAGCGCACCATGAAGGCCCTGGAGCGGTGCGAGGCCGACGACCCGGACTTCGACCTGCTGATCACCCAGCTGATCACCGAGATCAGGTCGCACATCCAGGACGAGGAGAACAACCTCTTCCCCCGGCTGCGCGCGTCCTGTTCGGCGGACGCCCTGAACAGCCTCGGCGAGAAGGTCCGCACGGCCAAGAAGACGGCCCCGACCCGGCCCCACCCGGCGGCTCCGGATACCCCTCCGGCCAACAAGCTGCTCGCCCCCGGCATGGGCCTCGTCGACCGCATGCGCGACGCGCTGACCGGCCGGGGAAAGGACGACTGACACCCGTAGCGGACGGGCT
>NZ_JBHVDX010000012.1:0-87721 GCF_042802555.1 Streptomyces sp. NPDC057474
GAGTGAGCCTGAGGGTCAGGCTCACTCAAAAGGAGCCGCACCATTCCTTTATTTGTCGGTGATGAACGGTGCTGTGCCGATATGGGTTGAGTTGGTGGCCTGTTGGAGGAGGAACGCGGCCGCGTTGGTCCGCGAGAGGCGGACACCGCCCTTGTCGCCGACCGCGCGGACGTTGATCGCGGCGGTCTTCGGGCCGTTGGTCAGCAGCGGGACGCGGACGATGGTCCACTTCAGCCCGGAGTCGCGGACGGTCTGTCCGATGCGGACGATGGCGTCGTAGGCCACGGGCTGGAACTTCCGGATGCCGGTGACCATGAGCCCGACTTTGAGCTCCCTGCGGTCGGCCGGGTCGGTGATGCTCGGGGTGCCCAGCGCGACGAGGCGTTCGACCTCGTGTTCCCGCATCACCGCGATGATGCTGCGGTAGCCGGAGACCAGCGGGGGAATGTCCGCCTTGTTGCTGCCCGGGCCCAGCACGCTGAGCACGGCGTCGCTGCCGCGCACCGCCTCGCCGATGGCCAATGCGTCGTCGAGTTGTCCCTGGATCGCCGTGAGCCGCTGGTGGGAGGGCAGTTTCGCGGGCGTACGGGCGTAGGCGACGACCTCGTGGCCCTCGGCCAGGGCCTGGTTGATCAGGAGCAGACCGGTGGGGCCGGTACCGCCGAAGACGGTTATGCGCATGGGTTCACCTCTAGGGGACCGGGCCACAGGGCAGGGTTCATCTCCGTAACTCCATCCGAGCAGTGGCCTTGGGCGTCGCAGAACGCGCCTTCCGGAGCGCTGATGAGCGTGAGCGCGGGTGGAGGCGTGTCGTGGGACTCGACGTCGCCGGCCGCGACGAGGGTGTCGCAGTCGGCCGACTCGGAGTGACGCGTGGTGGGTGCAGTCATGCGGACGCTCCCCGTGCCTGCGCGATGGCGGTTGCGTAGCCCTGGACATGGGTGGCGCCGGCAACGGCGTGAGTGCCGTTGAAGACCGCGAACGGCACCCCCGTGATGCCGAGCGCCCGGCCCGCCGCCTGTTCGTCGCGGACGGCCTGTGCGCAGGTGTCCCCGGACAGCAGCGCACGGGTCTCCTCGGCCGGAACTCCGGCGTCGGCGGCGACCTGGACCAGCACGTCGTCGTCGAACGGGTTGAGCTCGCCGGCGAAGTAGCCGCGCTGCAACGTCGAGAACATCGGTGTGGCCACGCCGTGAGCGCGGGCGAGATGCAGAACCCGGTGGACGTCGAAGGTGTTCGCGGCCGGGCGGTCCACGCTGTACGGCAGGCCCTCGGCGCGGGCCAGTGCGGCCATCTGCGATTCCATCCGGCGGGCGTGCTCGGCCGTGCCTCCGTGCTTGGCGACGAACACTTCCGGCACCGATACCGGTGTTGAGGCCATGTCCTGATCCAGTTGGAAGGAACGAAGGACTACCTGTACCTGCCCGGCTGCAGCTGTGGTGATGGCCTGCTCGAGCCGGTGCTTGCCGATGTAGCACCAGGGGCAGCCCAGATCGGTCCACAACTCGATGACCAGAGGGGAGCCGGTGTCCGGCGTCGATGATTCCGGCGCGGTGAACGTGGTCATGGAAGCCTCATTCCTGTGCACGGGTCTTTCCGATCGGGGGCGGGGCACGGAGACGGCCGGCGATGGCGGGTGGATCGCCGATGTGCGGCTACGTGGCTGAAGGGACAGGTGTCGGCGACCCGCTGGAGGAGCAGGCGATCGATCTGCCGCGAGTGCGGCTTTCGTCCCGTCATCGCAGGCGGGACTTCGGGCTGGTCCGGGTCGGGAGCCAGACACCGCGGATGACGGCGAGTCCCGGCGCCGTACGGGCCTCGGGTCAATCCGGAAGACCGTCCCGCGCCGGGCGTGTGTGCAGCCGAGAGCGACCCTTTCAGGCCCTATAGGGCGGCCTGGAAGGTTTCGGCGAGCTTGCGGGCCTGCTCATGGGAGTCCGCCAGGGACGCCTCGTGCAGCGGTACCAATTCGGACATGTAGGGGACGACCGGGGCGAGGGTGAGCTCGGGGGTCAGGACGCTCACGTCGAGGCCGAGCGTCTGCTGATGTCCCAGGACGGTTTCCAGGGTGGGGATCACATGGTCCATGCCGTGGTTGGGGGTGCCGGGGCCGTAGCCGCCGCCACGGGCGGATACAACCAAGGCAGGGCGGCCGGCGGCCGGCGGCCCGTCGGGAAGTGCCATCGTGGCACCCACGGTCATGACCTGGTCCAGCCATGCCTTGAACACCGAGGGCATCGAGTAGTTGTACATCGGCACCGTGAACACGTAGGCGCTCGCACCGAGGAACTCCCCGATCAGCTCTTCCTGGATCGCCGCGGCCGCGGCCTGCTCCGGGGTGCGAGCGGCCTGGTCCGCGCCGCGAGCAGCGATGCCGGCGGCACTGAGGTGAGGCACCGGTGCGGCTCCGAGGTCACGGTGCACGACCGGCCCCTGCCAGGAATCCCGAAAGGTCTGGGCGACCTTCCGGGACACCGAGCTGTCCAGGGAGGAGGAATCGATGTGCAGCAGATAGGACATGAAAGTACCTCCGGAACCGAAACTTATCTTTTGTGCGCAGCGCCATCATGCGACAGTATGGAGACGCCTACAAAAGGCACATTCATGTCTGTACCGAAGGGGTATGTGCGTCATGGACACCGCCGGCGTAACCACCGACACGATGCCGACAGGGCCGTGCGCCCGTATTCCTGCAGGGCAGTCCGCCTTCATCCGCGAGATTCTCGAGCGTGTCGGCGACAAGTGGACACTGCTCGTGATCGCCACTCTGCAACAGGGCGTGCGTCGCTACTCCGATCTGCACCACACCGTGCCGGGGATCTCCCAGCGCATGCTCACCCTCACGTTGCGGCAGCTCGTCCAGGACGGCCTCGTCACCCGAACCGCATACGCCGAAGTCCCCCCACGCGTCGAGTACGCTCTTACCCCCCTCGGGATCAGCCTCCTCGACATCGTCGGTTCCCTGATCGACTGGGCCTCGACCCATCACGACGAGATCCGTGAGCACCGCGCGCACGCCGGCCAGGCGACAACGAAGCCGACACCCACGAACGCGAAAAGCTGACCCTCTCCAGGCCCCGAGTGGTCGGCAGGCAATATTCGTCAATCTCTGCGGCTCTTCGCAGACTGCCGTGGCCGGTCACACCAGCACAGCACGCCTGAGGAGAGTCGCGATGGCGGGACTGCCGACTCAAGGGCAATGGCGTTCACCAGGCCATGCTCGGCATCGCCCGACTCCACAACTTGGCCCTCGGCGGATAACCCAACAGGTCAGGGCGCGGATCGGCATCCTGGATGACGCGATCCGGTCCTGGGTGCCGCGAAGCCGCGCGTAGACGGCGCTTGTGACTCAGGGGCTGTCCCCGCCGACCGAATCGTCGTCCGGGTCCTCGGTCGCGTACAGGGTGGGCCCGAGGCGTGCGGCCAGCGTGTCTCCAGCCATACGCGTTTGGACGACTGTGCCGTCGGAACCCACCGTCAGCGCTGCGTAGTACCCCAGCGCTGTCCAGTCCGAGGGCACGTGGAAGAAGAATTCCAACGTGTCGTCCGGGTACTCGTCGCGCAGCAAGGGAAGCAACTTCTTCAGAGTGGAACCGCCGTGCAGGCCGCTGATCATGACAGTCACTTGATCCGGTGCCGGCCGCCATGCCCGCACATGCGCGTAGCCCTGCCGGCCATCGAAGGACCGAACGTAATGCTCATCACGGATCATTTCGGGATGTGCGCGTTCAACGGCCAAGGGGAGGCCCCTTCTTCTCAGTGCCGGCACCAACGCCCCACAACAGCAGGTCCACGGTACGGGCGGTGCGGCGCCGGTGACCGTCCCAGCAGTCCGTCCCAGGCAGCCGGCGCGGGCTGTCCGAGCAGGTCAACTGAGGCTGCTGTGACGGCAAACCGGTCTCCGTTGCGGGCCGGACCGGGGGCGGTGCCGTCGCATAGACTCGGGTGACCAGCGTGGCGGGTGGGGGAGGCACGGGTGGACGATCGTGAAGCCGGTGATCCCAGAGTCAGGTTTGCGGAGGCGCTGACCCGGCTGCGTCGGCGGCTGCCAGACGTGTCGGACGAGACCCTGGCCCGGCGGGCCAGCGCGGTGGAGCTGCCGTCCGGGCGCCGGGTCGCTGTCAACGCGCGCAGGCTCGGCGAATGGGCCAGCGGTCAGTCGGTACCGCGCAGGTTCGAAGTCGTCATGGCGTTGGTACAGGCCGTCGAGAGGGCGGCTGGAGGCGCGTCCGCCGATCAGCCCACGGTGGCGCACTGGCAGCGGCTGTGGCGTGCCGCGCGGGATTACCGGAGCAGCCCCGCCCCTGGACAGCAGCCGCAGCCGCAGGCTCAACCGCAGATCGTGATCGGCCGTCCGCCGAGTGATGCCGCCGCACTGCGGCGGCGTGACGGGTTGGCCGAGAGCATCGACGCGGGCATGCGAGACGCATCCGTCCGGCAGATCCTGCTCACGGGCGCGGGCGGCGTCGGCAAGTCGCAACTGGCCTCCGCGGCGTTCCACCGCGCCAAGCAGCGGGCCGGGATCCTGCTCTGGGTGCCCGCCGGCGACCGCCTCTCGGTTCTGGGCAGTTACGCCCGCGCGTGGCGGGCGCTGTCCGCGGCGCGCCTCGCGAGCATCGCGGGGGAAGCCCCCGCGCCCGGCGTCGACCCGGGCGGCGACGACGAGACCCAGGCCGACCTGTTCCTGGCCTGGCTGAGATCAACCGCCACCCCCTGGCTCGTGGTCCTCGACGACATCGACGACCCGGGCGAACTGGCCGGGCTCTGGCCCGCAGGTGACGTCGGCCGGACCGTCCAGACCACCCGCCGGCGGGACGCCACGCTGCTGCGCCCGGGCGTCCGGGTGATTCCCGTCGGCGTGTTCACCGCCGACGAAGCCACTGCTTACCTGGCCGACCGGCTGCTGCTCGACCTGGGTCCGGCCGCCGGGCACCACGGGTCCCAGGCCCACCGCCGCGAGGATCTGGCGGCCCTTGCCGCAGTCCTCGGCCACTTTCCGCTCGCCCTGTCGCAGGCGGCTGCCTTCCTCATCGACACCGGCATGGACCTGCCCGTGTACCTGAGCCTTCTGGCTGACCGGCGGGAGAGCGTCGCCGGTCTGCTCCCGCCCTCCTCCCCCGCGGACGAGCATGGCGGCACGGTGACGAGCACCCTGCAACTCGCCCTCGGGCGGGCGGAGTCGCTGGCACCGCCCGGGACCGCCCGTGCCATGCTCGAACTGATCTCGATGTACGCGCCCGACGGCATTCCCGACGCCGTACTGCTCGGTTCGGCGGCGCGCGACTGGCTCGGCGGTGACCCTGTCCCGCAACGGGGCGCCCTGCTGGCGTTGCGGGCACTGCACCGGCTGAGTCTGGTCACCCACCAGGGGCCTGCCGGCCCGGCGGTCGTCGAGGTGCATTCCCTCGTCCAGCGCGCGATTCGCGACGGTGTACCGGCCGACCGCCGCGAACGGCTCGCCACGGCCGCGGCCGACGGGCTGGAGGAGGTGTGGTCCGCGCCGGACTGCGAACCGGAGACGGAGACCGCCCTCTACCGCAGCGCCGAAGTGCTGCTGGCGAATGCCGGGGGGAACCTCTGGCACGGCGGCGGCCTGCATCCCCTGCTCCGCCGGTTGGGGCCGCATCTGAGCGCTCTGGGCCGTCCCGCCGCGGCCCGGGACATGGCACAGGGCCTGGCCGATCAGGCGTGGCGGCGGCTGGGCGACGGCCACCGGGACGTTCTGACGCTGCGTTCGCAGGCGGCCCAGGCCGGGGGCGACCTCGGGGACACCACGGCGGCCGTCCGGTCGCTGGCGGAGATCAGGCGCGAGGCGGAGGACAGCCTCGGCCGCGCGGACCCGGACACGCTGTCCATCCGGCTGCACGAGGCGCGCTTCCGGATGGAGTCGGGCCTCATCGACGCCGCGCTGGCCGACTTCGTCACCCTGGCCGCCGAGGCGCGGGCGACGCTCGGCGCCGGTGCCCCGCTGGTGACCGCCGCCGACGAATACGTCGCGCTGTGCCGCGGACTCTCCGGGGACGCCCACGGCGCGCGCGTCGCGTACGCCTCGATCGCCCGGGAACTGGAGCGGGACCTCGGGCCCCGGCATCCGGCGACGTTGAAGGTCCTCACCGACCTCAGCCGGTGGATCGGGGAGACGGGTGACGTGCGGCTGGCTGTCACCACCTATCAGCAGGCGGTGGACGGCTTGGCTTCCGTCGTCGGCCGGCTGCACCCCGAGACCCTCGTAGCCCGGCACAACCTCGCCTACTGGCACGCAATCGCCGGCGACCTCGATGGGGCGATCGAGCAGTTCGTCACAGCGGCCGACGATGCCGAACTCGCGCTTGGCGCCGAGCACCCCACCACCCTGACCTACCAGGTCAACCTGGCCTTCTGGCGTGGCGTCGCCGGCGACACCGCCGTCGCGACGGGCCGACTGGAGCGGCTCCGGCGGACCTTGGAACGGGTCCTCGGCGCCGACCACCCGCGCACCCTGCGGGCCCGGCAGCAGCAGGCCGAACTCCTGCACCGCGGCGGTGACCACGCCACCGCCGCAGACCGGCTCACCACTCTGCTGGCCGACATGATCCGGGTCCAGGGCGCCAACCATCCGCGTACCCGAGAAGCCGGCCAACTGCTGACGCGGTGGTCGCAGGAACGGGCCGTCACGGTCCCGCAGGACCTCAACGCGACGGAGAAGGCACCGCGGGCCCCCGCCGACGGACAGTCCTGACAACCGCGCCTCCCGCTACGGCCGCGGACGTACCGCCGATCGCCACCGTGATGTTGAGACGCTCGCGGTCCTCGACGCTCCGAAGGTGCTCCCTCGCCACCGCCTCGCGCTCGGGCGAGAGCTGGAGGTCATAGACGTAATGCTCGGCCTGGATCCGCTCGTCCTTGTTCACATACGTCAGCAGGCTCAGCACGGCGAACGCCACGCCCACCACGATCATGAGTACGCCCACTACGGACATGGTCCTGCGCATGATGCCTCCTGATGGCGGCGGTCGGCATGGTGCCGCTGCCGTGCCTTGAGGCTGCCGAACCTAGGGCCGGGGCCCGTTCGCTGTCCCTCGCCGAACCCGCCGGCACCTACATCGGACCAGGTCGGGACGGAGGATCGCGGCCCC
This sequence comes from Streptomyces sp. NPDC057474, assembly GCF_042802555.1. Classification (NCBI taxonomy): domain Bacteria; kingdom Bacillati; phylum Actinomycetota; class Actinomycetes; order Kitasatosporales; family Streptomycetaceae; genus Streptomyces; species Streptomyces sp. NPDC057474. The sequence continues at coordinate 7,116 of NZ_JBHVDX010000012.1, forward strand.
CGCTCCGGCCCGGTGCGGGAGGACGGTGCCCCCGGTCGGCGCCGGGGTGCTGAAGCGTGTTGGAAGGCTGGGCCTCTCCAGGACACGGCGGCGCCTCCTGGTGATCGTCCGGCCGGTGGACAAGCCATCGGGCCGTTCGGGACCGGCTCGGCGCACGCCCTCAGTTTCCGCGTCGTGTACGAAGAACCCGACCTGCACCAACTTCCGCCAGCCCTACGGATCCTGGTGGCCTGCTGCCTGGCCAAGGAGCCCGACCGGCGGCCCACGGTGACCACGCTGCTGCACCAGCTGGCCGATACCTTCGGCGGCCAGCCGACTGGCTCCCCGAGCCGGTCGCCGCGACCGTGCACTCGCGCACCGTCGGTGCGCCGCCGCCCCCGGCTCCACCACCCGCATCGCCCGAGACGTACGAGCCCCCGCCCACAGAGCCGGCGCCGGCGGAACCCGGTGCCGCCCCGCCGCCCCGCCGGAGCGCCCGGCGCCGGCCCGGCCGGGGGAACAGCGCGACGTCGACCTCCCGCCGCCCATGGCGCGGCTCCCGTCCCGGCCGCCCACGAAGGCTGGGGCACGCCCGGCCGGGATCACCCGTAGACAGACCCTGCTCGGCCTCGGCAGCACCACCGCCGCAGGACTCGGCTTCGTCGGCTGGAAGATGCGCGGCAGAGGTTCCGCTGCATCCGGCAAGCAGCGATGGCTGTTCCGCGCCGGTGACTCCGTGTCCTCGTCACCGGCGGTGGCGGGCGGTGTGGTGTTCGTCGGCTGCAGGGACGGCAACCTGTACGCGGTGGACGCCGCCTCCGGCGAGCAGCGGTGGAAGATCCGCACGGGCGGCGCCGTGCTCTCGTCGCCGGCCGTGGCGGGCGGTGTGGTGTATGTCGGGAGCCAGGACGGCAACCTGTACGCGGTGGACGCCGCGACCGGCGTGCGGGCCGGTGGGACGCCTACGTACAGTACGAAACACCGCGCCGGACCCCGTCGCCGCGACTGTTCCTCGCGGGGCCGGCCCAGTGGTGGCTGCGGGTCCACGGCCTCGCCCCGGTGGAGGCCACAGTCATCCGCGGATGCCCCGTGTGGTGGCTCTGGCCCTGCGTGGTGAGGACTTCCGGGCCCCGTCAACCCCGACCGCACCGACACTCGCCTCGGCAGATGGCGCGGGTGAGCCGCGAGGGCGCGGCCGACCGCCACCACAGTCCGCCGTGTCGACGACGCGCTGCCTACGGCTGTCGTAGCCCCGGCCCCCTCTGGAACGACTCCTCCAGCGTGCGAGCCGGGGAGCCAGCGGGTGGATGTGCGGAGCCACTGGGTCGGGTCGGGGTGGTCGTGGTCCGAGTCCTGCACATGCTGCGGTTGGTTCAGGGCCGACCTTCACACGGGTGTGAGGGTCCACCGGCTTTCGCATAGCGGCTGTCGGGGCGGGGCAGGCCCAGGTGGCCGCGCAGGGTCGTGGCGTCGTAGGCGGTGCGGAAGGCGCCGCGTCGCTGGAGCTCGGGGACCAGGCCGCGGGTGATCGCGGTGAGGTCGTGGGGCGTGGTGCCGGGGCGGAGGCGGAAGCCTTCGAGGCCGGCGGTGCGCCAGTCCAGCAGCAGGTCGGCGAGGTCGCCGGGGGTTCCGGTGAAGATCTCGGCGTCCGAGGCGAGTTCGGCGCCGTTCAGGGCGTCCAGGCGGGCCTTGCGGCGGGCGGCGGCGCCCGGCTCGTCGTCCAGGAAGACGAGCAGTTCCGCGAATCGCCTGAGCGGACGGGTCCTCAGGTCCCGGCCGACCGCCGTCACGGCCTCGTCGACCTGCGCGAGGATCGCCAGGGCGCCCGCGCGGTCGTGCGGGGTGACCAGGACGACGTCGGAGGCGCGCGCCGCGAACTCGTACGGCGTGGAGGCGTGCGCCAGGCTCACGACCAGTGGCTGGCCCTGCGGCGGACGCGGGGTGATCGAGGGGCCCTTGACGGCGAAGTGCGTGCCTTCGAAGTCGATGTGGTGCAGTTTGCGGCGGTCGATGAAGCGGTCTGTCGCCGCGTCCCGTATCTCCGCGTCGTCCTCCCAGCTGTCCCACAGCCGCCGCGCCACCTCCACCACGTCGACGGCCTCGGCGAACAGCGGCCGCAGCCGCGCCGCGATCAGCTCGGGGTCGCGTACGTCGGCGTCGGTCAGCCGCGGTGTCGTACGGCGGCCGAAGTGGGCGGCGTCGGCGGCGCGCGAGGAGATCTGCGGGCGCCATCCGGCACGGCCCTCGGCGGCGTGGTCGAGGGTCGCGATGCCGATGGCGACGTGGAACGGCTCGGTGTGCGTGACGTTCGTGGTGGGGACCAGGCCGATGTGTGCGGTGAGCGGGGCCAGGTGGGCCGCGAGCAGCACCGCGTCGAGGTGGCCCCGGACTTGGTCGACGCGGTCGTCCGGACGGTGGAAGGCGGCGGACTGCGGGCCCAGGGCGTCCTCCAGGGTGACGAAGTCGACCAGGCCCCGCTCGGCCTCGGCCACCAGGTCCGCCCAGTACCCCGGTGTGAACAGTTCGGCGGGCCGGGCATCCTCGGCCCGCCAGGCCGCCGGATGCCAGCCCGCGCCGTCCAGGGCGACGGCGAGGTGCAGCGGGGTGCCGGTCACGCGTCCTCCTCGGTGGATGTGCGGGTGCGGGGGCGCAGGCCCAGGTGGTCCCGGAGTGTGGTCCCCGTGTAGTCCTCGCGGAACACGCCCTTCTCCTGCAACAGCGGCACCACCCGGTCGACGAGGTCGTCGAGGCCGTCGGGTGTCAGATGCGGGACGAGGACGAAGCCGTCGGCGCCGTCGGTCTGCACGAAGTGGTCGATGGCGTCGGCGACGGTACGCGGGCTGCCGACGAAGGTCTGCCCGCCGTGGACCTCGATGACCAGCTCGCGGATGCTCAGCCCGCGCTCCTCGGCGAGCTTGCGCCATCGCCGTGCCGTCTCCTCCCGGCCCTTGCGGAACACCGAATGCCCCTTCAGGAGCTGGGAGTCGGGCTCGGGGTCGACATCGGGCAGCGGCCCGTCCGGGTCGTACGCCGACAGGTCGCGGCCCCACACGGCCTCCAGGTGGGCGATCGCGGTCTGCGGACTCACCTGGGCGCGGGTGATCTCGTCGGCGTACGCTGCGGCCTCCTCGTCGGTCTCGGCGACGACCGCGGTGGCCGTGGGGATGACCAACAGGTCGTCGGGGGAGCGGCTGTGCCGGGCCAGGCGTCCCTTGACGTCCCGGTAGAAGGCGCGGGCCTCGTCGAGCCTGTTGTACTTGCTGAAGATGACGTCGGCGTCCGCCGCGGCGAACTCCCGGCCCGCCTCGGACTCCCCGGCCTGGATGATCACGGGATGCCCCTGTGGGCCGCGCGGTGTGTTGAACCGCCCCGCGATGTCGAAGTGCGGCCCCCGGTGGGCGAACACACCGGCGCTGGAGTCGGTGAACTCCCCGGCCCGCACGTTCGCGCGCACCGCGTCGTCGGCCCAGCTGTCCCACAACTTTCGGGCTGTACAAAGGAATTCGGCGGCCCGAGTGTAGCGATCGGCCTCCGCGAGGAAGCCGCCCCGGCGGAAGTTCTCGCCGGTGAACGCGTCGAAGCTGGTGACCACGTTCCAGGCCGCGCGCCCGCCGCTGAGGTGGTCCAGGGTCGCGAGCCTGCGCGCCACCTCGTACGGCTCGTTGAAGGTGGCGTTGACGGTGGCGGCCAGTCCCAGGCGGTGCGTGACGGCGGAGAGCGCGGCGAGCATCGTCAGGTTCTCCGGGCGGCCCACGACGTCCAGGTCGTAGAACTCGCCCTTGTGCTCGCGCAGCCGCAGTCCCTCGGCGAGGAAGAAGAAGTCGAACTTGCCGCGTTCGGCGGTCCGCGCGAGCCGTACGAAGGAGTCGATGGCGATCTGGCTCCGTGACCGCGGGTCGGACCAGACGGTCACGTTGTGGACGCCTGGAAGCTGCGCCGCGAGGTGCACCTGTTTTCTGACGACGGCGGTCATGGAGCCTGCCTCTCAGACGAGGGGAGCGGGGGAGACGTACCGCACCGTGTTGTCGAAGGCCACGCCGTGGCTCTTGACGTCGATCGCGATGTTGTCGCCGTCGGCGATCCGGAAACCGTCGTGGAAGCTGGCCTCGTCGGCGCCCAGGAGCACGTAGTTGACGAGGCCGGGGCGGCGTACCGCCGGGAACGAGAACAGGTGTGCCGCCATGTCCCGCATCCGGAAGTACAGGGCGTCGCCGCCGCAGTCGAAGCTGCCCTCCCAGGCGGTCGCGCCGTCCCGCTCGATGGTGACCCGGCCGGTGACCGAGGCCGGCGGCTCGCCGAGGAACAGCCAGGGCGCGAGGGCGGTGTCGCACAGCTTGCAGTACGGGTTGTAGCCGGGGTCCTGGCGGTGCAGGCCGATGTCGCACAGGTCGTTGCCGAAGGTGTAGCCGGCGTAGTGCGGGGTGCCGTCGGCGTCGTTGACGTAGACGAGGGCGACCTCGGGCTCCTCGATGAGGGCGACCGGGTTCGCGGGCACGTTGAGCGTCTCGCCCGGCAGCCGCACCCAGTCGCCGAAGCCCTTGAAGAACCACTTGGGCGGCGTGAACTCGCCCTCCGGGGCGGTCTTCCCGCCCCACTTCTTCTTGTGCGTGCCCATGAAACCGCTCAGCAGCGCGTTTCCGGTGGCCGTCGGCAGCAGCAGCGGCAGCGGGCGTACGGCCGGGTCGCCGGCGGTGACGGTGACCGCCTCGGCGCCCTCGGTGACGGCGGCCCTGATCGCGGCCGCCGAGCCATCGGTGGCGATGAAGGCCGACGCGAGCTGCCCGTCGGACACCCGGTACAGGGTCTGCTCCGTGCCCGGTTCGGGACGGTCGAAGCCGACGTGACGTTCGCCCTGGTAGAGGGCCTCGAAGAGGATCGGGTCAGACATGGTGAAGGTCTCCAGCTCTTGTCGGGATCAGGGGGCCACGGGAGTGCCGGTGAGGTCGGTCAGGATCGTGCCGACGCGGTCGACCGCCTCTCGGATCCAGGGCAGTTCGAGGGGGTTCGGTGCCTCGAGGGCGGTTCGGCGCTGTTCTTCGGTGTCGCCGTAGAGGCGGCTGGTGGCGGCCCGGATGCGCAGCGCGTGCCGGACTTCGCCGAAGGCGCTCGCGGGGAGTACGCCGAGGCCGTGGCGCTCACTGAGGAAGCGGGCCAGGTCGTCGCCGTCGCGGACGTCATGCGCCCGGGACAGGTGGTCCCGGAGCGGTTCGAAGTCGGGGTAGAGGTAGGAGGTCGCGCGGACCGGGGCCAGGGTGGCGCCGGCCGCGATGAAGCGGTCGGCGACCGCGCGCACCACCGCCTCGTGCAGCCGACGGCTCGCCGCGATGTGCTCGGTGATCTCGGCGGGCTCGCCGAAGGCGTACGCGGCGGCCGTCTGCACGGGTGCCGTCGGGCTGGACCAGATCTGGCTGGCGATCGAGACGAGCCGACCGTGCAGCGCCCGCCCGAGGTCGCCGTCGGGCAGCCGGGCGACGCCGGTGCGCCAGCCGCCGAGCGCCAGGTTCTTGGTGAGTCCGGTGGTGACGACGGTGCGCTCGGGGGCGTGCAGGGCCGGGGACTCGGCGGGTGCCGTGGGGTCGTACACGAGGTCGCAGTAGATCTCGTCGGACACGATGACCAGGTCCAACTCCCGGGCTGCCGCAGCCAGTCGCCGCACTGTTCCGGGCGAAGCGACGGTGCCGGTCGGATTGTCCGGCACCGTCACGACCACGGACCGGGGGTCCTGCCCGGCGGCGCGTGCCGCGGTGACCGCCTCGCGCAGCCGCTCCGGGTCGGGTACGCCGCCCTGGCCCGGCCGGGTCGGTACGGCGACGGGGCGGGCCCCGGCGAGCCTGGCCTGCGCGGCATAGCTCACCCAGCTCGGCACGGGCACGACCACGTCGCCGCCGATGGCGAGCAGCAACGCGAACAGCAACGGCTTGCTGCCCGGCCCGGCGACGACGAGCCCGGGGTCCGTGCCGAGGCCGCGCCGCCCCCAGTACCCGGCGGCGGCCGCACGCAGCGCCTCGCTGCCGGGCACCGGGCCGTACGCGTTCTCATCCGCGGCGGCGACAAGCCGCTCCCGCAGCGCGGGGTGCACGGGCAGACCGATCTCGCCACTGGTCATCGACAGCACCTGTTCCCCGGCGAGGCGCCGCCGGGCCATGGCCTCGTCGGCGGCGAGCGTCGCCGACATGGAGACCGGTGCGGGTTCGGGCATTTCAGGCTCCAACGGGAAGGGGGAGAGGGCGGGTCGGAGGAGGGGGGAGAGGGGCGGCCGGTCTGTCGGGGAGGCGGCTGAGCGCCGTTGGTGGCTTGGTGGCTCAGCGATCGGCCAATCAGCGGGCGGTGAGCAGGTGAGCAGGTGAGCAGGTAGCAGGAGCAGGTGAGCAGGTGAGCAGGTGGGCCGATGGGGCAGGGGCACGGCCGGTCGGGCGATCGGACCACCGGCTCGCCGGTCTGCCGGTTCGGTCAGCTCGTCGGCGCTGCGTACCGCTGACGCAGCTCCGCCTTGCGGACCTTGCCGGTCAGGGTCTTGGGGAGCGCCGGCAGCAGTTCCAGGCGGTCCGGGAGGAAGCGGTCGCCCTGGCCCGACTCCCGCAGGTGGGTGCGGATGTCGTCGAGGGACGGGTTCGCGCCGCCGCTCGGGACCACCACCGCGCAGATCGTGGCCCCGCCCGGCGCCGTCGCCGACGGCAGGCCCACCACCGCGGCCTCCACCGCCTTCGGGTGGCTGCCGATCAGCGCCTCCAGCTCCGTCATCGGCGCCACCGAGCCGTCGCGGACGATCGCGTCGCGGGCCCGGCCGATGATGCGGATGCCACCTCGGCCGTCGTCCCGCGCGAGGTCCCCGGTGTCGAACCAGCCGTCCGCGCCCAGCTCCGCCGCGAACGCCTCCTCGCGCCGGTGGTAGCCGAGCGCCAGGGACGCGCCGCGCACCTTCAGCCGGCCCACGTGATCGCTCTCGCCGTCGATGCCATGGGGGTCCCCCCGTTCGAGCGAAGCCGAGAGTGGGGGAGGGTCGATACGGGTCTCCATGGAGTCGATGGCGCTGCCGTTGCTGTGCGCCGCCCAGTCGTCGGGGTCCGTGGGCCGCGTCATGGTCACCGGACCGTTCTCCGACATGCCCCACAGGGAGTGGGCACGGGCACCGAGAGTCTCGTGGACCTCGGCCGACAGGTCCGCGAGAACCGGCGCGGAGCCGATCACCACGTGCCGCAGCGAGCTCGTGTCCCGCCGCTCGGCCCGCTGCGAGGCGGCCACGTCGGCGAGCGTGGCGGGCGGCCCGTACAGGAGCGTGGCGCCGTAGCGCTCCACCAGGTCGAGCAGCGTCTCGTTCCTGCGGATGTCCTGGAAGGCCACCGTGCCGCCGAGCATGACGCCCGCGAGGACACCCTGCGCGAAGCCCGAGTAGTGGACGAGCGGCGTGGACACGGCGGCGACCCAGTCGTCGCCGAGTCCGAAGGCGTCCACGTAGCCGCGTACGGCCGAGTGGACCGTGTTCTGACTGTGCAGCACCCCCTTGGACTCGCCCGTCGTGCCGGAGGTGAACAGGACGACGAACGGCTCGTCGGCCGTCAGCGCGAGGCCGTCCAGGTCGCGGACCCGGTGCTCCTCGCGGGCCGTGGCCACGAAGTGGTCGTGGAAGGACAGGGCGCCCTCGGGTGCCTGCCCGTCCACCACCAACACATGCTGCAGGGAGGGGAGTTCCTCCTTCAAACCGGTGACGATCTCCGCCAGCGGCGTGCCCGACCACTCCGGGAGCGTGACGCACACCCGGGCCTCGGTGAGGACGAGGCGGTGGCGCAGCTCGTCCTCGGGGCAGATCGGGGAGATCGGACAGATGACGGCGCCGACCCGCAGGGAGGCGAACATCAGCGCCACCATCTCCCACCGGTTGGGCAGCTGCACGGCGACGAAGTCACCGCGCCGCACACCGAGTTCGAGCATGGCCAGCGCGAATCGGTCGGTCAGCCGGGCCAGTTCGGCGTAGTCGAGGGTGTCGGTGCGGGACTCGGCGATCCGACGGCCCGCGATGGCGAGCTTGTGCGGCCGTGTCCGTGCCTGGCGGTGCAGGTCGTCGAGGAAGGTTTCGTCCCGCCACCAGCCCCGGCGCCGGTACTCGGCCGCCCGCTCCTCGGGGGACAGGCCCGCCGGGTCGGCGTGCGGGGTCGGGCCCGTGGCGGCGCGACTCGTCGCCGCCGTGCTCATCCGCGCTCCTTCCCACGGACGTGGAGCAGCTCGGGCAGCGGGTCGCCCGGACGTCCGGCGGCGATCTCCAGCAGGTCCCGGGTGTTCTGGCGGACCCGGTCGCCGACCCAGTCGAAGACCCACGCCTTGCGGGCCTTGGCCGCCAGGTCGAAGGGCACGACGCGGGTGACGGCCAGGGCGGCCGAGCCGGCGCCGCCGATGTTGGCGATCACGCCCGGCACCACGAAGGCGCCCGAGGCCCGTATCTTCTCGCGCGCCTCGGCGGTGGAGGCGATGTTGGCGCCCTCGACCACCAGGCCGGAGCGCAGCCGGTGCGCGTTGTCCGCGTTCAGCGCGTACTTCTGCGCTGCCAGGACCAGCAGGTCGGCGTCGATGTCGAGCCAGGCGTCCGGCTCGGCGGTGACGGTGGCGTGCTGCGGCAGCCGGGAGCGGTCGATCCGCCCGAACTCGTCGGTGATCGCGACCAGATCGGCGACCGGTAGCCGGTCGGCCCTGATGGTGCCCTCGACGTCGGCGACGCCCACGATCACATGTCCCCGGTCCTCCAGGAACCGCGCCACCGCCCGGCCCACCGCGCCGAAGCCCTGCACCACGACCCGGGCCGACCTGGTACGGCCGCTCTCCTCCAGGGCGGTGACCGCCGCGACCCCGACGCCGTGCCCGGTGCAGTCGATCAGCGGCTCGTAGTAGGTGCGCCAGTCGATCGGCATGTCCGGGGCGCCCAGCCGGTACCGGGGGTCGTAGCCGGCCTCGGCGAAGAACACCGCCCGGTCCGCCGGGGTGACGCCCATGTCGATACCGAGGTGGATACCGCCGTGCAGCAGCGGCTTCACCGTGCGGCCGAAGGTGCGGAAGGTCTCCTCGCGGTCGCTGCCGTCGGAGACGATGCCACCCTTGGCGCCGCCGATGGGGAGCCCGGCGAGCGTGAACTTCTGGGTCATGTCACGGGCGAGGTCGGCCACCTCCTCCTCGGTGACCCCCGGCGTCATCCGCACACCGCCCATGGCCAGGCCGTCGTACAGCGAGTCGACGACCACCCAGCCCTTGAGGGTGCCGCCGCTGCCGTTCAGGTGGACCGTGAACGCGGGGTCCTGAGGCTCTTCCGGTTCAGTCGATGCCGGTTCACTCGATGCCAGTTCACTCATTGCCAAGTCCAAGTCCTTGAGTACGGGGAGTACGTGGATGAAGTCGGGGGTGTGCTCGGCGCGTCGTCACTGGTAGAGCTGGGCGAAGCCGCGCAGGATCTCCAGGCCGTCGCTGCGGAACTCCAGATGCGCCTGGGCGCCGAAGACGCGGCCGTCGTCGGAGCGCAGGAACTCCACGGGCGCGTGCTCGGAGCGGCCGATGGAGCGGAAGCCCTCCGGTGCTTCCCGGAGGTAGAGGGTGTGCCGGTGGAAGACCGTCACCGTCGGCTTCACGTAGGTGAAGAGCGGCTCGGACTTGTCGACCTGTGCCTCATGGCCGCCGACCCGCTGCGGTCCCTCGGCGAGCCGGCCGCCGGCCGCGACCGCGAGGATCTGCATGCCGCCGCAGATCCCGAAGACCGGGACGTCGGAGCCCATGACGAGGTCCACCAGCGGCCTGTAGTGGTCGCGGTCGTAGGCCCGCACCTTGGTGCCGCTCAGGACGATCGCCTGGTAACGGCCGTCGAGCCGGGCGGGCACGGACGCCGCGTCGACCACCTCGGTGTCCGAGCCCAGCTCCTCGAACCGCTTGCGGAGCTGCTTCAGCGACAGCGTTCCGTTGTTGACGACGAGTACACGGGAGTGCGCCACGTACTTGCTCCTCAGCTGCGTGTGATGACGGTGCCGGTGCGGGCGGCGAGCAGGTCCGTGACGGCCGCGCTGCCGATGACGACGCGCTCCACGCCTGCGTCCAGGGCCTCGCCGGCGGCGCGTAGTTTCTTGCGCATGCCGCCGGTGGCGCCCTTGTCGCGGAAGGCGGCCGCTGCCTTCGCGGTGATCCGGCGCACCGGCTCCCCGTCGATCAGCAGATGGGCGACGTCGGTGACGAGCACCAGGTCGGTGGCGCCCGTGGCGCCGGCGATCGCGGCGGCGGCCCGGTCGGCGTCGGTGTTGACCTCCTGGCCCGCCGCGTTCCTGGCCAGCGGGGTCACGAGATAGGCGTGGCCCGGCTGGAGATTCTTCAGCGCCGAGGGGTCCACCCCGGTGATCGGGCCGACGAGGTTCTCCAGCTCGACGAGCTGCTTGTTCTGCCACCACCAGCGCTCGCCCTCGCCGGCGGTGACCAGTCCGTCGCTGCCGAGGAGACGTTCCGCGGTGATGCCGCGCTTCTCGAGGCGGCCGAGGACGTCTTCGCCGAGCCGGGCACTGACGGTCTTGATGTCGGTGATGACGTCGGGGGTGGTCCAGCGGCTCTGGTTGCCGTAGCGGTCGCGGAGGATCGCGGACGGCTCGCTGTAGCGCGGGCTGAGCTGCCTGAGCGGCTTGGACCAGCCGTGCACCAGGACCAGCGGCCGCTCCTGCCCGTGCCGGGCCAGGTCGTCCCACCAGTCGCCGGCGAGATCGTCCAGGCAACTGCCGCCCAGCTTCACCACGGTGGGCGTGCGCTCGGGTGCCCTCTCGCTCATGCCGGCATCACCGGTTGCATCGTCAGGCCCGTCTCCACGGGCAGTCCGAACCGGATGTTGGCCGCCTGCACGGCTTGGCCCGCCGCGCCCTTGACCAGGTTGTCGAGGGCCGCGAGCACGACGATCCGGCCGCCCTCGTCATCGTGAAGCACCGTCACGTCGCAGTAGTTGGAGCCCAGCACCGCCTGCGGGTCCGGCACCGGGATCAGCGTCTCGGTGTGCCGGCGCACCCGCACGAAGCGGTGCTCCTTGTAGAAGCGGACATACGCCCGCTGCAGCTCGCGCTGGTCGACGGGGTCGTCCGTGAAGACGTAGGAGCTGGTGAGCAGGCCGCGCACATGCGAGACGCCGTACGCGGACATGCTCAGCGAGCCGACCGCGCCGGGCTTGCTGCGCTCCAGGAAGTCACCGACCTCGGCGGCGTGCCGGTGGCCGGTCGGGGAGTACGGGGTGATGGCGCCGTTGCGGAACGGGTGCAGGTCGGGGGTGCGCAGCTGCAGTCCACCGCCGCTGGAGCCGCTCTTGCCGTCCACCACCACGGTCTTGAGGTCGAGCCCGAGGCCGAGGGTGAGCGGGGCCAGGCCCAGCGTGATCGCGGTGGCGTAGCAGCCGGGCAGCGAGATGAGCGCCGCGTCCGCCAGCTGGTCGCCGATCAGCTCTGGTACGCCGTACACGAAACGGTCCGCGAGGTCGGTGCGCCGCTTGACCTTCGGGTACCAGCGGTCGTGCAGCTCGGGCGTGCGGATACGGAACGCGCCGCTGAGGTCCACGACGGCCGGCACCCGGTCCGCGAGCAGTGCGGCCAGCTCCGCCGACACCGGCGCCGGGGTGGCCAGGAAGAGGACGTCGACCTGGTCGGCGACCTCCTCGGTGACCGGCTGCACCGTCAGGCCCAGGTCGAGGCGGAGCCCCGGGTGCAGTTCGGCGGGGCGGCGGCCGATGTTGGAGGAGCCGCCGAGGAAGGTCAGCTCCAGATCGGGATGTTGGGTGATGAGCCGGATGAGATCGCCGCCGGCGAGCCCGGAGGCGCCGACGACTCCTGCACGGATCACGCGATCAGCTCCTGGACGTGACGGGCGACGGCCGACGGGATGTCCGCCCCGGTCGCCGAGGCCACCGCCCGGAATCCGGGGGCGTGGTTGACCTCGTTGACGACGTAACCGTCGGGGGTGCCGAAGAGGTCGACCCCGTACAACCCGGGCCCGAGTTCGGCCACCACTCCGTCGATGATTTTCAGTACGTCGGGGTCGTGGGCGACGGCGCGGCTGCTGTTGCCGAGCGCCGCGTTGTTGCGCCAGTCGGTGCCGCCGGAGGCGAACTCCGCAGCGCCGACCAGCTCGTTTCCGACGACCAGGCAGCGCACCGAGGTGCCGCCGCCCAGGTATGGCTCGACCAGGCAGGCCTGCTCGAAGGCGTGCCCGAGGTCCTCGACGTAGTCGTACACGGACTGGGCGGTGTCGGTGTGCCGGAGCAGTGTGACGCGCTTGCCCATGCCGCCGTAGACCGGCTTGAGGACCAGCGGCAGCTCCAGTTCTTCGAGGGACTTCTCGAAGTCCCTGCGGGACAGCACGAGCCGGTGGTCCGGCACGGGCACGCCGGCGGTGCGCAGCACGGTGCGCAGGACCGCCTTGTTCTCGCAGGCGTGCACCGCCCTCGCCGTGTTGAGGACCGGCACTCCGGCCGCCTCGGCGAGGGTGGCGATCAGCCCGCCGCGGGTGTAGCTGCGGCTGCGCAGCAGCAGGGCGTCGTAGTCGCGCACGGACGGGGCGTCCGGGTGACCGAGGCACAGGGACTCGTCGTTGACCCACTCGATGGCGAGGCCGAAGTCCGGCCCGATCCTGATCAGCTCACGTTCCTCCCAGCTGATCCGGTCCGCGACGAGGGCGACAGACCTTGAGGGCTCCGTCATCTCACTGACCCCAGTCGCGCAGCTGGACCTCGACCATCTGCAGGCTCAGCCGGCCGTCCTGGACGTGCTCGACGCGCAGCGTGAGCATGCACTCGGGGCACGAGAGGGTCTCCCCTCGGTCGATCGGCGGCACGGTCAGATCGGTCTCGCACTCGGGGCAGCTGCCGTTGAGGGTGGCGGTGGGCATGAGTCAACTCCGTTACGTGGTGCGGGAAAGGAGGGAGAAGGGTCAGGCGGCCTGGAAGTCGATGGCGGCCTTGCGGATGGCGTCCCGGTCGAGCAGCGGGGCACCGCCGCGCTCCTGGCGTTCGACGAGCCACGGCGTGAACGCGTCGACGTCGACGAAGACGCCCGAGCCGTCCAGCGCCCACTTGACGAGTGCGGGGGTGAGGCGGCTGCGAACCTTCAACTCACGTGCGTTGCCGACGAGTTCGGCGGGCAGCGTCTCGTACGCCTCGGGATGGTTGAGCTGACCCGGCAGCTCGTAGGCGAAGGCGTGCGGTGTGGTCGGCCCCGACTGGAACGCCTCACCGAGGCCGGCGCCCTTGAGCGCGACCCGTGACAGCTCGGTGAGATGGGTCAGGTCGAAGCGGGTGTCGCCGTGGATGACACGCAGTGAGGTGAGCAGCTCGGCCAGCGGCGCGTTGCCGCCGCGCTCGCCGATGCCGCCTACGGTCGCCGAGATCCACCGGGCTCCCGCGCGGACGGCGGCGAGGGAGTTGGCGACGGCCATGCCGAGCATGTTGTGCGAGTGGATCTCGATCTCGGAGCCGTCGATCGCGGTGAGATCGGCGATCACCTTCTCCATCTGCCAGGGCGACAGATACGCGACGGTCTCCGCGAGCCGGAACCGGTCCGCCCCGGCCTCGAAGCCCGCGGTGACATAGGGGACGAGCCGCTCCTCGGGGGTGCGGGCGCCGTCCTCGCCGCTGAAGGTGACGTGGAAGCCGCGCTCCTTGGCCTGCGTGATCGCCGAACGGGCCAGCGTCTGCAGGAACTTGGCGCTGGGCGAGCCGAGCTTCAGCCTGGCGTGCTGCTCGGAGGTGGGGATCGAGTACATGACGTGGCGCACGCCCAGCCGCTCGGCCTCGTCGAGGGCCTTCGCGACCTGCTGGCGGTCCCGCACCACCACGAGCGTCATGCTGCGCTCGGGGCCGACGGCCTCATGGGTGGCGAGAACGAGATCGGCGTCCTTGGCGCCCGGGCCCGACACCATGCCGACCTCGACCAGGTCGACGCCGGTCTTCACCAGCAGCCGGGCGATGGTCGCCGCGTCCTTCGGGCCGAACTCGACGCCGGCCATGTGCGCGGAATCCCGCAGGGTCGCGTCGGAGACATGGGGCAGCGCCGGTATTTCCTCGGGGATTAACTCTGTGGTCATTGCCTTCACTCCTTCAAAGGGTTCGGCAGGTCGTGGTCCATACGCTCTCCCGAACCCCGGGGCGGATCAAGAGAATTCGGGTCAGGGCTCTGTGGGGGAGTGTCAAGAAGTGTCAAGCAGGAAAAGAAATGAAAGACCGGTGTGCGTCCGATGTCATTTCAGGCGGCGGTGTCTGCCGTTGTCGTGACGCGAGTCCTACGGTGCTGGCATGGACCTTTTCTCACTGCCCCGAGTCGGGGTCGTCGTCCCGCCGGAGAACCCCACCGCGGAACCGGAGTTCAACTGTTTGCTCGGTGCCGGAATGAATGTGTACACCGCGCGTTTCCCGGTAACTCCTGGCGCGGAACTCAGGGCCATGCTGGAGACGTACAACCGTGTGCTCCCCGACACCCTCGGCGGTTTCGGCGGGATGCGCCTGGACGCCGCCGTGGTGGCCTGCAGTGCCTCGCACTATTTGCTGAACCCTGACGGCGATCGCGCGCTGTGCGACGAGTTGTCGGCACACGTGGGCTACCCCGTGGTGTCCTCGACGCAGGCGATCCTCGCGCTGTGCGAGGCACTCGGCGAGACCCGTCTCACACTCGTCTCGCCCTACGAGCCATGGCTCACCGACACGTCCCGCGCCTTCTGGGAACGGGCCGGGCTCAAGGTCGACGACGTCGTGCTCGTCCCGGCGGCGCGGAACCCGGACGGCGGCGATCTCTACGACCCCTACGAGGTGACCACGCGGGAGATCCTCCGGCGCATACGGGAGCGCCGGAGTCCCGGCGGCACCGCGTTGCTGTTCACCGGCACGGGCATGGGCACGCTCGCCGCCCTCACGGAACTCGCCCGGGAGGACACCGGCCGCCCCCTGCTGTCCTCGAACCTGGCGTCCGCCTGGTGGGCCAGGCGCGCGGCGGGGGCCGGCACGGGTGCCGCCCACCCGTTGCTGAGGCGGCTGGAGGACCGGGTGGAGTGACCCGGTGGCGTGACGAGGCGGAGGGCCCGGGGCGCGTACGGCCCTGGGCCCTCGGTATGTGCGGTACGGAATTTCTGAAATGGCTCGCGGCGTTGGTGGGACCTCGTTTCGAGCGGCTTTTCTGGAATGACGGTTCAGCTACGGTGATTCCCGAACGGCGGTTCGCCCGCAGCGGTTCAGTCCGTGAATGTTTCCGGTGCCCGGCCGGCGTGGCCGAGACGGTATCCGACGCCGCGGACCGTGATGATCCAACCACTGGATCCGAGTTTCGTCCGCAGGCTGCTCACATGCGTGTCGATGGTCCGGCTGGTCTGCGACCAGTTGATGCCCCAGACCTTCGCCATCAGCTCCTTCCGGGACACCACGGTTTCCGGATTCGCGGCGAGCATGCACAGCAGGTCGAATTCCTTCGAGGTGACGTCGACGAGCCGGTCGCGCAGGCGTACTTCCCGGGTGCGCGGGTCGATATGCAGCGGGCGCAGGGAAATGATCTGGGGGGCGGCCGACCGGGGCCGGGAGCGGCGCAGCACCGCTGCGATGCGGGCCTCTATCTCCCGGAATCCCCAGGTCTTCGTGACACAGTCGTCCGCGCCCGCCTTGAGGGCGAGGACCCGTTCCAGTTCCTCGTCGAGGCGAGTGAAGGCGATCATGGGAATGTCGCTCTCGGCCCGTAAGGACTGACACACCTCCAGGCCGTCGATGTCGGGCAGTTCCAGGGAGAGCAGGACGAGATCGGCGTCGCGGTAGATGCGCAGGGCCCGCGCGCCCGTGTCGACGCTGAGCGCGGTGTAGCCCTGCCGGCGCAGATCACGCACCATGGCTTCGGCGGCGGAGGCGTCCTGCTCCACCACGAGTACGTTGCTCACGTGCGAGGCTCCTCTTCGCGCCGTGTCAGCTCGCGGCTTCTGCCGGGGCGGCTGGGGCGGGCACCGAGGGGACCGGGCCGGGGCCGCCGGGGAGATGCCGGATGGCGTACGCGGCCGAGGCCATGGTCATGTGATGGTGCCAGCCGGGGAACGAGCGGCCCTCGAAGTCGAGCACGCCGAAGTGTTCGCGCAGCGTGGCGACGGCGGTTCGTACGGCTGTGCGGCTGCGCACGGACGCCATGACCTCCTTCACGGGCCGGTCCGTGAGGCTGGTGATCCAGTACCGTGCGGGCTGGCGTCCGTTCAGGGCCGGGTGTTTCAGAACCTGGTACCTGACCGAGTCGTCCCGGCCGGTGGTGCGCCGGGGCAGGCGCACCGTACCGGCGTAGGTGTGAATCGGCATCGCCTTGGCCGCGCTGTCTGCCGCCTGCGTGATCACCGGTGGCTGCCGGGCGTACCGGCCCTCCATCAGCTCGCCGACGGTGATGACCGTCGGGAAGTGGTCGTCGGTGAACACGACCTGGCCCGGCTCGACCTCGCAGACGATGTCGAGCCGTTGCCGGGCCAGCCCGGCCAGTACCCCGCCGGCGTCGTCGTACCGCGTCAGGTCGAGCACCCAGGGCACCTCGGGCAGCCTGGGCTCGGCGGCGACGCCGGCGGCGAAGTCGAGGACGTGGCCGCCCAGGGGGCGCGCGGTCACCGTCTCCGGTATGCGCGCCCGGAGTCTGCGCCGCCGCTCCCGTCCCCAGGTGGCGTCCAGCACCAGACTCCAGTCCACGGGGAAGCAGTGGGCGCCCGCGGACAGGAAGAGCCCCACCGCCCGCTGGCAGTTGACGGTGAGTCCGGTGACGGGGTCCGGACGGCGGTGCACGCCCACCGAGTGCTCGCCGCGCTTGGGGATGATCAGTTCGGCGACGGTCCAGGCGTACGGCGTCGTGCTCCCGGCGATTCCCAGGACGAGCCTGCGGCGGACCGGCTCCCAGTCCCATGGGCTGGCGTTGATGAACTGGTGCAGCCCCTGCGCCGCGGCCGGGGGGAGCGACTCGGTGCGTGCCATGCGCCGCGGCGTCTTCCTGCCGGTGACGTGGAGCAGGCCCCGCAGATACGCCCGGGCCCAACGGCGTTGTTCCACCCGGTGAAGCGGCCGGAAGATCTCCTCGAGGAACGTCTGCGTGCGCGCCTCTTCGCTCGTATCGGCCGCGCGTATCTCTCCTGACGACATCTGACGTCATGCCCCCTCGTCGTAGATCGCCCGCACCCGGATCAGGTGTACGGAGCATCCTCGCGGCCATAAAAATACCGTCTCGAAGGAAAATTTCACCGGCTGATCGGCGACTTCGCGACTTCGCCTTCTGACCAGTGCGAAGAGTGGCCCGGAGGGCGCGGAGGCGGGCGCAGCGCCCGGAACGGGCCTGGGCAGGCGTGTTGTCAGTGCGAGGGAAGAGGATCGCGGCAGCGACGTCAACAGTTCGTGAACAACGGGCCCGTGGCCGCCGAAGGCCGGGGGAGGTACCTTCGGCGGCCGGTCCGGGGCCCGGCCGTCAGGCGCGTCACCGGCTGGTGCCGTCCACCGGGGCGTACGTCAGGTGCCGTCCACCGGCGCGTACGTCAGGTGTGGCCCGGCAGTGCGGCCCGGCAGTGCGGCCCGGCGTGCGGGCCAGGCGTGCGGCCTGGCAGTGCGGGCCGGCGTGCGGGCCGGAGCGGGGCTCCGGGGTCTCGGGCGGCGTGCGCGCCCTCAGTGGCGTGTTCGCATCCTCGCGGTGGTTGGTGCGGAACCTCGGTAGCGCGTGGTCCCGGAACGCGTGCCCGACCGTCTCGTCCCTGCCCGCCGCGATGCCGGCGAACAACCTCGCGGTCCGCCGCGCGGAGGGACTCCAGAGAGCCTCGTCGCGCGTGAGTCATCCGTGCGCCGACGCCGGGCGCTCGGCGAGGACGGGTTCGGGGGCCGGCGGGAGCCGGTGGCCGATGGTGTGGCCGTGCGGCGGTGAGAAGGCGGTGCCGGCGCGCTCCGAGAGCCCACCGACGCGTATGGGGATTCTTCCGGCCCGCGGGTCTGCCGATCGGATCCGTTCTCCGGGCGGACGGGCGCCGGCACCCCGACGGCCCCCGAACTCCCCGTGGCGGAGGGATGTCCGAGGGCCGTCCGACGTCCTACGCGTCGCCGGGCCGCTTCGCGGGGAAGCCGTGGCCGCGGGAGAGGACGACGACCGCGAGCACCGGCAACAGGAGCAGCAGCATGGTCCAGGGGAAGGAGTCACTGCCGATCTGGTCGAGCAGGACGCCGCCGATGATGCCGCCGGCCGCCATGGCGACGTTCCACAGCGTGACCAGCATCGCCTGGGCCGCGTCGGCGGAGTCGCCGCCGGCGTCGCCCGCGGCGGTCTGCAGCAGCGTGGGCACGCCGCCCCAGCCCAGGCCCCACAGGAGTGCGGCGAGGTAGACCAGGGCGGTGTTGTCGGCGAGTACCGCCAGCAGCGCCGCGGACACGGCGACCAGCAGGGTGCTGGCGATGGTCAGCGCGCGCAGTCGGCGGTGGATCTGGGCGCCCACGATCCAGATGCTCAGCAGCGAGGCGCCACCGAACGCGAGCAGCACCAGGTCGGTGTCGCCGCCCAGGCCCAAGTCCTTCAGGAACGTGGCGACGTAGGCGTACAGGATGGTGTGGGCCAGGACGAAGACCAGCGTGACGAACAGGACCGGGACCACGCCCGGGACGCGCAGCGCGCCCAGCATCTTCGGACGCTCGCCGCGCTCCTGCCCGGGGTAGTCCGGCACGGCCGCGAAGATCCACAGCAGCAGCACCACTGTGAGCCCTGTCATCGCCAGGAACGCCGTGCGCCAGCCGAGCGTCTCGCCGAGGAAGGTGCCGGCCGGGACGCCGAGCGAGAGCGCCACCGGAATACCCGCCATGGCGACGGCGATCGCCTTGCCCTGCAGCGGGACGGGTGCCATACGCCGCGCGTACCCGGCGAGCAGGGCCCAGGCCAGACCGGCGGCGACACCCGCGACGAATCGCGCCACCATCGTCAGGCCGTAGTCCGACGACACGGCCGTGACGGTGTTGGCCACGGCGAAGCCCGCCATGGCGGTCAGTAGCAGCGCCTTGCGCCGCCAGGCCGAGGTGGCCGCAGTGAGCGGGATCGCGGTCAGGGCGGTGCCGATCGCGTAGATCGTCACCGTCTGGCCGGTCGCGGACTCGCTCACCTGGAGGTCGTCGCTCATCGCGGGGAGCAGACCTGCCGGAAGGGTCTCGGTCAGGCTGGTGATGAAGACAGCGGTGGCGAGGGCCAGCAGGGCGAAGAGCGGGAGCTTCTGTCGCTCCTCTCCGCCGGCCTTCGCATCGGGGGCGGCTCGGGTGTCCTTGCCGGCCGGGGCCGTGGTGTCTGGTGAGGTGCTCATGTCATGAACTCCGGATCTTCTGGGGACGGGGTGCGTCCGGGGCTTCGGGTGCGGTCGGCGCGTACCTGGACGTCAGGCACTAGGGGTGGCCGAGGCCGCCGTCGACGGGGAGCCGGGCGCCCGTCGTGAACGTCGCGTCCGTGGCGAGGAACAGTGCGGCTCGGGCCACCTCCTCGGCGGACCCGAGTCGGCCCAGCGGCGGCAGGGGTGCGGCGGCGCCCGCCGGCGCCTCGATACAGCTCGGGGCGACGGCGTTGACACGGATGCCGCGGGAGACGAGTTCGGCGGCCAGCGCCCGCACGGAGGCCGGGGTCGGGGCGGCGGCGGTGAGTACGACGGCGCCTCCGTCCTCCAGATGCGGTAGCAACGGACGCACCGTCGGCACGGCATCGGCGAACACGAGGTCGAGGCAGGCGCCGGGCCCGAGGGCGATGCCGCCGCCGGGGCCGAGGGCGATGCCGCCGCCGGGCCCGAGGGCCGACTCGATGGCATCCGGGTCAACCACCCGCGCGGCGGAGCCCAGTTCGGCGCTCGCCCGCGCCCGCTCCTGCGCGGTGCCCGCGGCCAGCAGCACCTCCGCGCCGCCCTCCACCAGGCGCTTGGCGATGGCCAGACCGATCCCGGTGCCCTGGCCGACGACCACGGCCCTTCTGCCCGCGTACCTGGTCATGCCTACCGCTCCCTCCTGATGGCGCCGCCGCCGGGCGTTCCACGTCATCCGGCGGGAACGACTCTGCGCGCCGGCGCTTCGGGAAGACTTCGGAGCCGCTGACGGTCCGCTGACGGCCGACCGTCAGCTCCCTGCGCCCGGGGCGGCCGTACCCGGCCCTGTACGGTTGCTCGCATGCGGTTTGGGGTGCTCGGGCCACTTGTGGTGTGGGACGACGACGGGGAGGCGGTCAGGGTCCCCGAGCTCAAGGTCCGGGCACTGCTCGCGGATCTGATCGCGCACGACGGGAAGCCGGTCTCCGCCGACCGCCTCGTCCACGACCTGTGGGGCGACGACCTGCCGGGCAAGCCGGCCGGCGCCCTCCAGGCCAAGGTCTCCCAACTGCGCCGGGTCCTCGGCCGGGACCGTGTCGTACGGCAGGCTCCTGGCTACCGCCTGCGGCTCGACCCCGCGATCGACGAGGTGGACGCCGACCGGTTCCATGCCCTCGTCGCCGAGGCCCGTCCTGCCCGGGACCCGCGCGCACGGGCCGCACTGCTCACCGAGGCCCTCGACCTGTGGCGGGGGCCCGCGTACGCGGACTTCGCGGACGAGGAGTTCGTACGAGGCGCCGCGCGGCGCCTCGCCGAACAGCGGCTGTCCGTGGTGGAGGAGCAGGCCGAGGCCCGCCTCGACGCCGGGGACCATGTGCTCCTCGCCGGTGAACTGGCCGACCTGGTGGCCCGGCACCCCCTGCGGGAACGCCTGCGTGCCCTTCAGATGCGGGCGCTCTACGTGGCCGGCCGCCAGAGCGAGGCCCTCTCGTCGTACGAGGCCCTGCGCTCCCGTCTCGCCGAGGACCTTGGCGTCGACCCGAGCCCCGCGCTGAGCGCCCTCCACCGGGCGGTGCTGCGCCAGGACCCGGGGTTGGACCAGACGTTCCCCACCGTGCCGGCTGGGTCGACATCGGCGGTGACCGGCACGGTTGCGGCGGCATCCGGTTCGGGTGCGACGGCGCACCGTTCGGCCGCGACCGGTCCGGCATCGGCGGCGACCGGTCCCGCGACCGCCGCGACCGCCACCGCCGAGGCGGCTCCCGGCGGCGGCGGAGCGGCCCACGGCACCGCCGTGCCCGGACCCCACACGCCCGCGACCGTGCCCGGTACCACCGCGACGCCCCCTGCCCTGCCCGCCACGGAGCCGAATCCGCCCACCAGAACCCCCCACTCGAACCTCCCTGTTCCCCTCACCCCCCTCATCGGCCGCAGCGAAGCCCTCACCCACCTGGGCCAACTCCTCGCCCACGCCCGCCTGGTGACGCTCACCGGCCCCGGCGGCGTGGGCAAGACGCGGCTCGCGGTGGCGGCGGCCGACACGGCGAAGGCGGACGAACTTCCCGACGGTGTCTGGCTCGTGGAGTTCTCCGGTGTCCGGGCCGGTACCGCTGCCGACCTCGCCCAGGTCGTGGCCTCCGCCCTCGGCATCCGGGACGACGCCCCGTCCGCACCGCCGGGAACCGGGGCAGGAGCACCCTCCCCGGCGCACCGCCTCGCCGACGTCCTGCGGGACCGCCGTGTGCTGCTCGTCCTGGACAACTGCGAGCACGTCGTCGACGGCGCCGCCGAACTCGCCGAGCTGCTGCTGCACACCGCCCCTGGCCTGCGGGTCCTGGTCACGAGTCAGGAACCGCTCGGCCTGGCGGGCGAGGCCGTGTTCCTCGTGGAACCGCTCCGTACCGACGCCGCCGTGCGGCTGTTCACCGAGCGTGCCGCCGCCTCCGCCCCCGGCTTCCCGCCCGACCCGGACGCCGCCGACCCGGCCGATCGCTCCGCCGTCGCCGAGATCTGCCGCCGCCTCGACGGCATCCCGCTCGCCCTGGAGCTCGCCGCCACCCGCGTACGCGCCCTGGGTGTAAGAGAGCTGGCGGTCCGGCTCGGTGACCGGTTCCGCATCCTGACCGCCGGGCAGCGGGGTGCGCCCGCCCGTCAGCAGACCCTGCGGGCGATGATCGACTGGAGCTGGGAGCTGCTCAGCGCGCCCGAACGCATCGTGCTGCGCCGCCTCGCCGTGCACAGCGACGGCTGCGACCTGGCCGCCGCCGAAGCGGTGTGCGCGGGCGACGGCGTGGCCCGCGAGGAGGTGCTCGACCTGGTGACGCGGCTCGTCGACCGGTCCTTCGTGGTGGTCGTGGCAGGCACGACCGGGCCTCGCTACCGGCTCCTGGAGTCCGTCGCCGCGTATGCCACGGAACGGCTGCACGAGATGCAGGATCTCACCGCCGTACGCGACCGCCATCTGCACCACTACCTCGCGCTCGCCGAGTGTGCCGAGTCCCGGTTGCGCTGTGCGGGCCAGCGGGCCTGGCTGGCCCGGCTGGACGCGGAGACCGGCAATCTGCGCGCGGCGCTCGACGAGGCGGTGCGTCGCGCCGTCGCCGGACGGACCGACGAGGCCGTACGACTCGCCACCGCCCTGTCCTGGTGGTGGCTGCTGCGCGGCCGTCTCACCGAGGCGCGCCGCAACCTGTCGACCGTCCTCGCCGCCACCCCCGACGCGGCCGCCCCCGAACTCGCCCTGCTGCACGCCGCGTTCGCGCTCCTCACCGGCGACCACACCGACGCGGCGGCCGTCGTGGCGGCCGACGCCGTCTCTGATCCCGTACGCCGGGCCCGCGCCCTCTGGCTGTGTGCGTACGGCCTGTTCAGCGCGGGCGAGGCGACCGCCAGCGCGGAGCTGAACGCAACGGCGCTCGCCCTCTTCGACACCGCGGGCGAGCAGTGGGGCACCGCCGCCGCGCTCGGCCTTCGGGCCACCCTCGCCCTGGTCCGCGGCGACCTCGACGCGCTCGGCCGGGACGGGCTGCGTAGCGCCGGACTCTTCGGTGAACTGGGTGATCAGTGGGGTGAGTTGCAGACCGTGTCACCGCTCGCCGCGCTCGCCGAGATCAAGGGCGAGTACGACGAGGCGGCCCGCCTGCAGCGGGAAGGGCTGCGCATGGCACGGGAACTGGGCCTGGAGGCGGAGGTGTCGGCGCGACTGTCCGGGCTCGGCCGCCTCGCGCTGCTCGCCCACGACTGGGAACAGGGCCGCGCCCTGCACGAGCAGGCCCGCCGAATCGCAGCCGAACAGGGTTACAAGTACGGCGAGATCCACTCCGAGATGGGTCTCGCACTCGGCGCACGCCGCTCCGGCGACCTCGACGCGGCCGAGGCCCACCTGTGGCACCTTCGTGACGGCTACGCCGACGTCTCCTCGGAGGCGGGCGACCATCTGCTCCTCGCCGAGCTCGGCTTCATCGCCGAACTCCGCGGCGACGCCGACCGGTCCGTCCGTCATCACCTGCGAGGCCTGGATGTCGCCCGCTCCCTCGCCGAGCCACGCGCGCTCGCCCTGTCCCTGGAGGGCCTGGCGGGCGCGGCGGCACTACGAGGGTGCGGGCCGGCCGCCGAGTGTGCCGCGCTGCTGCTCGGGGCGGCGGACGCGGCCCGCCGGGGCGCGGGCGCCCCGCTGCCGCCCGCCGAGCGCGGCGACGTCGACCGGGTCACGGCCGCGGCACGGGCGGCCCTGGGCGGCCCCGCCTTCACTCAGGCGTTCGATCGGGGTGCGCGGCTGACCACGGAGGACGCGGTGCGGCACGCTCGTACGGCACTCGGCCGGCCGAAGGACGCCCGGCCGACCGGTTGAGAACCCGTCCGTGGTGGCGCCGTCCGGAGCCTCAACATCGGCGTGGCGCGGACGGACACAGCTCGATGTCCTCCTCGGCCGACGGAAGGATCGTCCGCACCAGGTCGGTGGTGCGCTCCACCAGGTCGGCACGGTTGCCGAGCACCCACGAGATGTGCTGGGCGCCGAAGAACGCGGAGACCAGGACGGTGGCGAGCGTGTCGGCCGGCGGGAGGTCGACCCGCGCCTCCGCCGCATGGTCCTTGGCCAGCCATGAGGTGATCCGCTCGGTGTACGCCTCGTACGGCAGCGGGAGCCGGACATCGATCAGCTGCCGCTCCAGCTGCAGCCGCGCGCCGGCCTGGATGACCGTCTCGTCCCGGAAGGCCGTGGCGGTCCGGAGCAGGAGTTCGGCGACGGCGCCGACGGGAGGGAGGGTCAACTGCTCCACGGCGTCCGCGATTTCGCCGATCCGGCGGTAGAACTGCTCCGTCACCGCGAGCGCGAGCGCGTCCTTGTTCTCGTAGTGGAAGTAGACGGCGCCCTTCGTCATCCCGGCCGCTTCGGCCACGTCCAGGATGGTGACCGCGGGATAGCCCTTTGCCGCGAACGCCTGGGCGGCGGCCGAGAGCACGCGCTCCCTCGTCCGTACCGCTCGTTCTTGCTTCAGCTCCCGTGCGCCCGCCGGGAGTTGAGGGGTGAGGGCTTTACCGGCCATTCCCATGGTGATCCACTTTCCGCTCTTCTTAAGAAACCTGCTCGAAGGTATATTTGATGCAGGGGAAGGCATCACGCCTGCCCTGAGCTCTATGGGGAGAGCCGATGCATCAACGCCCACTGCGGAGAGGCAATTCTGGCGACCCGCTCCGTCCGGGTCCGGAGTTCGACTTCCAGCGGACGGTGTCCAGACGGCTCGTGCACCGGGCCGCCGTGGCCGAAGTTTTCGTCACGGACGCGATGGTGCTGAGCGAGGACCACTTCCTGGTCGGCAGCCAGTGGCCGCGCGACCACGCGCTCTACCATCCCGACACCCATCGCAGGAGCGACCCCCTGCTGTTCTCCGAGACGATCAGGCAAGCGCTCGTCTACCTCGCCCACTGGCACTACGGAGTTCCGCTCACCCACCGCTTCGTGGGGTACGACATGGACTTCGAGATCACCGACCCGGGTGCCCTGTGCGTGGGCGGCCTGCCGATGCCGGTGGAGATGGAGGCGCGCTGGCAGTGGACCGACCGCCGACCGCCCCGCCGCTACGGCGCCCGGATCGAGGTCGCGCTCTCCGTCGGCGGCCGGAGCTGTGGCCGGGGCAGCCTGCGGGTCGTGGCGCTCGACGAGCGCAGCTATCGGATCATCCGTGGCCGTGTCGGCCGGGCCGAGTCCACCGTCGCCGAGGAACCACGCAGGTGCGTGGAGCCGGGCCGGGTCGGCCGGCTGCGGAACAAGGACAGTGTGCTGGAGCCGGGTCCGACGGCCGGCGAGTGGCTGCTGAGGCCGGATCCCGATCACGCCATCCTGTTCGACCACCCCACCGACCATCTGCCGCTGATGGTGCTGCTCGAGGGGTTCCGCCAGCTGGGGCACTTGACGACGCATCCGGCGGCGCCGCGGCCGGGCGGCCCCGCGTTCACCCTCGTGTCGGCGGCCGTGGACTGTCTGGCCTTCGGGGAACTCGACCTGCCCACCCGCCTCGCCGTACTCGAGGACGAGACCGCCGGGGAGGAGCGGGCCGGGCGCCGGCTGCGGCTCGACGCGCTCCAGGGGGACACGCTGATCGCGAGCTGCGCCTCGGTGTGGGCTCCGGTGCGGCTCGCGACGGCAGGGGAACGGCCCGTCGGTCTGCCCGTGCCCTGTGCGTAGAGCCAGAGTCTGAGGGCCGACGCCGCCGTCCGACGCGGGGATGCGACAACATCCCATGCCCCGCCTCCTTCTGTCGTTCCGGGCAGGGTCGGCATTTCGGCCGCTTATATACGTTCGAGAAGGAATGATACTGGAGGATGGCGAAAACCCGAAGGTCCCGCAGGCGCACGTTCCGTGCAGGTGGCGCCACTCATCGGCACACGCGACGTCGGCAACTGAGGGGAAGTCATGATGACTCAGGCTGAAGTGCGACAAGTTCCGGCCACGCCGCGCGGCCGGCCCGAGGGGCTGCGGGCGGAAGCCGTGCGGTGGGCGGCCGACCTGGCCGTTCAGGACACGAGCGAGGCTCGGCGCGAGCGGCGGTTGACGGCCGGGACGGTCGCTGCCCTGGAGACGGCGGGCTTCGCGCGTCATTTCGTCCCGCGGCGCTGGGGCGGCGACGAAGGGTCGTTCGGCGAGGTGTTCCGGGCATCCGTCGCGGTGGGGGAGGCGTGTGCCTCGGCGGCGTGGTGTGCCGTCCTGTGGGCGGCGCACGGGCGGTTCGCCGCGCTGCTGCCCGAGAAGGGGCAGTGGGAGATCTGGGGCAAAGGCCCCGACGTCCGGATCGCCGCCGTCCTCATGCCGTCGGGGAGCGCGTCCAGGGTGCCCGGAGGATGGCTGCTCCAGGGTGAGTGGAATCTGGCCAGCGGCATCCACCATGCCCACTGGGTGCTGCTGGCCGCGCCGGAAGCCGATGGGCCGGGTCGTCCGGCACGTGTCTTCGCCGTCCCCCGAAGCCTGGTGACCGTCCGCGACACCTGGAACGCCACGGGCCTGCGCGCCACCGGCAGCAACACGGTCGTCCTCGACCGGGCCGTGGTGCCCGACAGCCGCAGCGTTTCCTTCGCCACGCTGCTGACCGGCGCGGAGGGCCTGCCCCGGTGTCACTCGGCGCCCGCCCATCTCGCGGGCGGGCTCATGTTCTGCGCGCCGGCGGTGGGCGCCGCCCGCCGGGCCCTGGCCCTCTGGACCCGCTGGGCCAGGACGGCCGCCCTCGATGCTGTACGGCCCCTGGACCGTCCGTCGGTGCAGGAGCGTCTCGCCCGCTCGGCCGCCGAGATCCAGGCAGCCGAGCTGATGCTGCGTACGGCCGCGGGACGGGCGGACGCGGAGCCGGTCACTGCGGAGCTGGTCGCCGCCAACCGCCGGGATGCCGCTGTGGCCGCTGACTGGCTGGCCACGGCCGTCGACCGGCTCGTCCGTACGGGTGGAGCCCATCTCCGTGACCCGGAAGGCGAGTTGCACCACCACTGGATGGACGTCCTGGCCGTCGCCTCCCACGGCGCACTGCGTCTGGAACCGGCCGCCGAGGCCTTCGCCCGCTCCCTCGACACCGGCGGAGCCGACGATGCCTGACCCGTCCGGGCCGGCGCCCCGACGGCTGGTGTTCAGCGACGTCGACGAGACGCTGCTCAGCGGCAAGAGCCTGTTCGACTTCCTGGACTTCTACTTCGCCGGGCTGCACGGCGCCGACGGAGCCCGGCACGCGGCGAGGGCCCGACGCCGCATCGCCGCCCTGGTGGCCGCAGGCGCCCCGCGCGAGGTGGGAAACCGCGTGTACTACGAGGCGTGGAAGGGCGAACGGCTGGACGACGTGACGGCCTGGGGGACCGATTGGTTCGCCCGGCGAAGCGGCACGCCGGGCTTCTACGTGCCTGCCACGCGCGCGGCGCTGCGCGCGCACCGGAAGGCCGGTGACGCTGTCGTCCTGGTGTCGGGTTCCTTCCCCGCGGTGGTGGATCCCGTCGCGGTCGACATCGGAGCCGACCATGTGCTCTGCACCCGCCAGGAGACGCGGGAAGGGATCCTGACCGGTGCCGTGGTCGGAGAGCCCTGCATCGGAGAGGGCAAGCGAAGGGCCGTACGGAAACTGGCCGAGTGTTACCCGGACATCAGCCTGTCCGACTGCTACGGCTACGGAGACCACGTGTCGGACCTACCGATGCTGTCGGCGGTCGGACACCCGGTCGTCGTCGGCGGCAGCCGGGAGTTGGTGGCGGAAATCTCCGGCGCCCGTGTGCTGCCGGCGACCGGGCCGGTCTGAACCCGTGGGACCCTGCGGGCGGCGTTCGGTGGCTGTCGTCGTCGCGCTCTCACTCCGTGCCGCGCGAGGAGAACAACTGCCAGAACTGGCCGACCTGTTCGGCGCCGTCACCGAGCCCGTCCGACGGTGCGGTGTAGTACATCCCGCACATCAGGGCCACAACGAGGGAACTGATCAGTTCCGGACGCTGCAGGGTGGTCAGTTCGTCCCTCTCCTGGGCGTCACCGACGAGCCGGGCGAGGGCCACTGACAGGTCGGTGATGACGGCCGGCGCGCATCCCCGAGTACAGGCCTCCTCGAAGGCGAGCCGGAGGCCGGCGCGGAACCGCAGGTCCGACTGCATGCGGCACACGAAGCCGACCGTGACATGACGCAGGCTCGTCAGCGGCGGATCCCCCTCACCGATCTCCTGCAGCAGTTCGTGCCCCACCCGGTCGAACGACGAGGTGAACACGGTGGCGAGGGCGTCCTTGGACGGGAAGTGGGCGTACAGCGCGCCCTTGGTCATGCCGACATGGGCCGCGATGCGCTGGAGATTGGCGCCCGTGTAGCCATAGCGCGAGAACTCCTCGGCCGACGCGTCCAGGAACCGCTCGTGAGTCCGCGATGCCCTCTCTTGTTTCGCCATGCCTGTCCTCCGTCGACGCTTGGGCACTCGCACTATCGCAATAACAGTCGCTAACGAATCTTTTCCTGTTGGTGGGCCGCTTACAAGTCTGGGAGAGGGAGAGGCTCACATGGCCGTGGCGCTGTGGCAGGAACGGTGCGCCCTACGGCCCTACGGCCCTACGAGGCGCAGTTCGCGGATGCGCGGAACACGCCGGGCAACTTCAGCCCCGTGGCGTCGGGGGCCATCCCTCTGGAGCACGGCGTGGCCCCAACCCTCGTGCAACACAGAGGAGATGGGCTTGCACTTGGCGATCGAGGATGCGCCCGGCTAACTGGACGACATCGCCACGAGCGATACCGCGCACAGTCACTTGCCCGCGCACCGCGACGACTTCGACTGGGACGCCTGTTCCGATCTGTTCTTTGACCGGCAGCGGTGCAGGCGCATCGACGGTCAGAACGGCATCGCGGTCTCCGAGGGGCTCGACGGCGTAACCGCGTGTGTCGTCCAGGACCTCGTCGGCGTCCCGCTCGATCCGGTTCCGAACGTGGGCGAACGCCGACCGACGTGGGTCTTCCCGCATCGGCAAGGTTCCGACCCATAACCACACCAATGACCAAGCAGGCCAGCAGTGCGACAAGCACCTTTGCAGGGCCATGCCCTCGGAGACACAGACGTGCGGTAGCGCGCCGGGGCTTTTGGGCGATATACAGTCATTTGGGTGTCCATGCCTGCCGTCAGGCCTGATTCTCTGGAGTCCTCCCGATGACGTCGATGAGCCGCCTGTCATGAGGCCCCACCCGACGCGGGGGCGGATCACGGCGCTGGACGCCTACGACATCCGGTTTCCCACGTCTCGTCGGCTTGAAGGGTCGGACGCGATGAATCCCGATCCGGATTATTCGGCGTCATATGTGATCATCCGAACCGATGCCGGGGACGGGCTGGAGGGGCATGGCTTCTGCTTCACCATCGGCCGGGGCAATGAGGTCGAGGTGGCGGCGATCAACGCGTTGCGCCCGCATGTGGTGGGGCTGCGGCTGGGAGAGGTCCTGTCCGACCTCGGAGGGTTCAGTCGCTCGCTCGTCGGCGACAGCCAGCTGCGATGGCTGGGGCCGGAGAAGGGCGTCGTGCACATGGCCATCGGGGCCGTGGTGAACGCCGTGTGGGATCTGTACGCGAAGCGGGAGGGGAAGCCGCTGTGGAAGCTGCTGGCCGACCTTGCACCCGAGCAGGTGGTCGCGTTGATCGACTTCCGCTATGTGGAAGACGCGCTGACCCCCGATGAGGCGCTGGCGATTCTGCGGCGGGCGCGAGGCGGGATCGGGGAGCGGGAGGCGCGGCTGCTCGCTGAGGGGTATCCGGCGTATGCCACGTCTCCTGGCTGGCTCGGTTACCCGGACAGCAAGGTCGCCGGGTTGGCCCGGGAGGCCGTGAACAGTGGGTTCGGGCAGATCAAACTCAAGGTCGGCGCCGATCCGGAGGACGATGAGCGGCGGTGCCGTACCGCGCGGGGGACGATCGGCCCCGGGGTGCGGATGGCGCTGGACGCCAATCAGCGCTGGGGGGTCGCCGAGGCGGTCGGGTGGATCCGGCGGCTGGCGGAGTTCGACCCGTACTGGATCGAGGAGCCGACCAGCCCCGACGACATTCTCGGTCTCGCGGCGATCCGCCGGGAGGTGGCGCCGGTGCGGGTGGCGGCGGGCGAACATGTGCACAACCGGGTGATGTTCAAGCAACTGCTCCAGGCGGACGCGATCGACTTTCTGCAACTGGACGCCTGCCGGGTCGGGGGAGTCAACGAGAACCTGGCGATCCTTCTGCTCGCGGCCAAGTTCGGGATCCCGGTGTGCCCGCACGCGGGCGGGGTGGGTCTGTGCGAGCTCGTGCAGCATCTGGCGATGTTCGACTATCTGGCGGTCTCCGGCACCCTCCAGGACCGGGTCATCGAGTACGTGGATCATCTGCACGAGCACTTCCTCGACCCGGTCGTGATCGTCCGGGGGCGGTACGCAGCCCCGACCGCCCCCGGCTTCAGCTCGGCGATGCGACCCGAGTCGCTCGCCGCGTACGCGTTCCCCGGCGGCGCCGCCTGGCAGGCCCCGTACGACGTGCCCCCGGCCGAGGGCCCCCCGGCATGAACCCCGGGGAGGAATTCCAGGGGCTGGCCGCGGTCATCACCGGCGGGGCGTCCGGGATCGGCCTGGCCACCGCCGAGACCCTGGCCGCGAGGGGGTGCCGGGTGGCGGTGCTCGACCGGGTTCCCGGGCCCGTGCCCGCGTGGCTGCACCCGGTACAGGCCGATGTCGGGGACGCCGTATCGGTGGCCGACGCCGTGAGCCGGGTGGCGGACCTGTTCGGAGGCCTGGATGTGCTGGTCAACAACGCGGGCATCGGCGCGCTGGGCACCGTCGAGGACAACGCGGACGAAGAATGGCACCACGTGTTGGACATCAATGTGCTCGGCATCGTCCGCACCAGCCGGGCGGCACTGCCGTATCTGCGCCGGTCTCCCAGCGCGGCCATCGTCAACACCTGCTCGGTCGCGGCGCTGGCCGGGCTGCCACAACGGGCGCTGTACGCGGCCAGCAAGGGCGCGGTGCTCGCGCTGACCCTGGCGATGGCCGCCGACCACATCGGCGAGGGCATCCGGGTCAACTGCGTCAACCCGGGCACCGTGGACACCCCCTGGGTCCGCCGCCTGCTCGAACACTCCGACGACCCGGAGGCCGAAC
This sequence comes from Streptomyces sp. NPDC057474, assembly GCF_042802555.1. Taxonomy (NCBI): domain Bacteria; kingdom Bacillati; phylum Actinomycetota; class Actinomycetes; order Kitasatosporales; family Streptomycetaceae; genus Streptomyces; species Streptomyces sp. NPDC057474. The sequence continues at coordinate 37,988 of NZ_JBHVDX010000012.1, forward strand.
GCGCCGCTCTCATCGCCCGCCAGCCCACCGGCCGCCTGGTCACCGCCCAGCAGGTCGCGGATGCCATCGCGTATCTCGCCGGGCCGCTGGCCGGTGCCACCACCGGGACGGCACTCGCCGTGGACGGAGGGATACAGGGCATCCGCCGCAGACGTCCGGACTCCTTCCACTGACATGACCACCTACTGACCACTGACTCGGAGCCGAGCACCATGAAGCGACGCATCGCCGCTGTCGGAACAGCCCTCGCACTCGGCTGCGGGCCGGCCGTCACCGCCTGCGGTGGGGGCACGAGCAGCACCGACAACACCGCTTCGGGCAAGGCCGGGGTGGTGCTGCCGCTGCTCACCTCACCGTTCTGGGAGTCGTACGACTCCTACATCCCCGAGCAGGCCGCCGCCCAGGACGTCCGCCTGCTTCAGACGGTGAACTCCGACTCCGATCCGAGCAAACAGATCACCGACATCCAGAATCTGCTCGCCCAGGACGTGAAGGGCCTGGTCGTCTCGCCGCTGGACTCCGCGGCGATCGTCGCCGGGCTGAATGCCGCGCAGCGCAAGGACGTGCCGGTGGTCGCCGTCGATGTGGCGCCGGACAAGGGCAAGGTCGCGATGGTGGTCAGGGCCGACAACCGCGCCTATGGGGAGAAGGCCTGTCGGCACATCGGTGACGCGGTGAAGACGGGCAAGGTCGTACAGATCCAGGGCGATCTGGCGTCGGTCAACGGGCGGGACCGGTCGGAGGCGTTCAGCGCGTGCATCAAGAAGAACTACCCGGGCATCAGGGTGCTGGACATTCCCGCCGTCTGGAAGGCGGAAAGGGCGGCGGCCGGTCTGGAGGCGCTGTACACCGCCAACCCCGATATCAAGGGCATCTACATGCAGGCCGGCGGCGTGTATCTGGCCCCCACGTTGAGCACGCTGCGGCGGCACAACGCGCTGGTGGCGGCCGGTGATCCCAGGCACGTCGTGATCGTCTCCAACGACGGCATCCCGCAGGAGCTGGATGCGATCCGCGAGGGCCTGATCGATGCGACCGTCTCCCAGCCGGCCGACCAGTACGCCAAATACGGCATCTACTACATCAAACGGGCGATGGAGGGCGAGACCTTCCACCCGGGCCCGACCGATCACGACAGCACCATCGTCCGGCTGCCCAGCGGAATCCTGGAGGACCAGCTCCCGGCACCGCTGGTGACCGAGGACAACGTCGACGACGCGTCGCTGTGGGGCAACCGGATCGGCAAGAGCTCCTGACATCCGGGGAGACCGTCTCCCCGGCCCCCGGGAAGCGAGACCGCGATGAACCAGACGCCACTGACCGACCCCCGCGCCGATGCCGCCGGCCGCCGCGCGGTGGCCGAGGCCCACGGGATCCGTAAGCGCTACGGGCCCACCGTGGCCCTGGACGACGTGCGGATCGCCGTCCGGGCCGGTGAGTCGCACGCCCTGGTCGGCCGTAACGGGGCCGGCAAGTCGACCCTGGTGGCCGTCCTGACCGGACTGCAGCGGCCGGACCGTGGCGTTGTTCTGTTCGACGGCGAACCCGCGCCCGGCCTGGCGGACCGTGAGGCGTGGCAGCGGCGGGTCGCCTGCGTCTACCAGCAGTCGACGATCATCCCTGATCTCACTGTCGCCGAGAACCTGTACGTCAACCGGCAACCCACGGGACGCGGCCAGGTGATCAGCTGGCGGCGGATGCGCGCGGCGGCCCGCGAGCTGCTGGACGAATGGGGTGTGGAGGTCGACGAGAACGTGCCGGCCGGCGGGCTCACCGTCGAGGACGCCAAGATGGTGGAGATCGCGAGGTCGATCTCGCGCGGAACCCGGTTCATCATTCTGGACGAGCCGACCGCCCAGCTGGACAGCCGGGCGATCGACCGTCTGTTCACCCATATCGGGCGGTTGCAGCGGGCCGGGATCACATTTCTCTACATCTCCCACCATCTGGAGGAGGTCTACGCCGTCTGCCAGGTCGTCACCGTCCTGCGGGACGCCCGCTGGATCACCACGGCGCCCGTGGGCGAGCTGGGCCGGACCGAACTCGTCGAGGCGATGACCGGAGGGCGGGGCGCGGGTGCGGCCCCCGGCTCCGGCGCGATCCGGTCGCGGTCGTCGGACGCGCCCGTGGCGGTGCGGGTGCACCGGCTGGGCGGCCCGCATTTCACGGACGTCAGCTTCGCCATCCGGTCCGGCGAGACGGTGGGGCTGACCGGACTCGCGGGCTCCGGGAGCCATCAGGTCGCCGAGGCGCTGGCCGGGCTGTACCGGCCCGACAGCGGGCGGATCGAGGTTCTCGGCCGTCCGACGCGGCCGGGCAGCGTCCCCTCGGCGCTCGCGGCGGGCGTGGGCTGTGTGCCGCGCGACCGGCACCATGAAGGGCTGGTACCGGAACTGTCGGTGGCTGAGAACGCCTCCATGACCATCATGGACCGGCTGGGGCGGCTGGGCGTGATCTCGCGCCCGGCCCGGGACGCCTTCGCCCGGCGGACGATCACCGGTCTCGACATCACGACGGACGGCCCGGACCAGCCGGTCAAGGACCTGTCGGGCGGTAATCAGCAGAAGGTCGTCATGGGCCGGGCGCTGGCCACCGACCCGGGGGTACTGGTGCTCATCAATCCGACGGCGGGCGTCGACGTGCAGTCCAAGCGGGCGCTGCTGTCGGTCGTCGACCGAGCCAGGGCCGCGGGACGCGCGGCGCTCGTCGTCTCGGACGAACTGGCCGACCTGCGGACCTGCGACCGCGTCCTGGTGATGTTCAACGGCTCTCTCGCCGCCGAGTACACCGTCGGCTGGACCGACGAAGAACTGGTGGCCTCGATCGAAGGGGTCGGCACCGGCCATGAATGACACCGCGCCGAACGGCCTGACGAACGGAGGCCCGACGCCCGGTGGCGGGCCGGACAGACCGGTGCGCCGCCCCGTCCGCGCGATCGCCCTGGGCCGGATCCGCGACCTGGCACTGCTGCCCGCGGTGCTCCTGCTGCTGGTCATCGGTGCGGTCAGCAACGAGAGCTTCCTTGAGCGGGACAACCTGCTGAATGTGCTCAGCGCCTCCTCGGCGCTCGGACTGCTGGTGCTCGCCGAGGCGATGATCCTGATCAGCGGCAAGATGGACCTCTCGCTGGAGTCGATCGCGGGGCTCGCCCCGGCCCTCGGCTTCATGGCCGTGATCCCGGCCGCCTCGGCGGGGTTCGGCAGCGAGTTGCCCACCTGGTTCGGCCTGCTGATCATTCCGCTCACCGGGGCGCTGATCGGGGCCGTCAACGGTCTGCTGATCGTCAAGCTGCAGCTCAACGGATTCATCGTGACCCTGGCGATGAATATCGTGCTGCGCGGAGTCCTGGTCGGCATGGTGTCCGGCAAGACCCTGTTCGACGCCCCCGCCGCGTTCTTGGCCCTCGGGTCCGACACCTGGCTCGGCGTCCCCGTCTCCGTGTGGGTGACCGGCGCCTGTTTCGCTGTCGCCGGGTGGGCGCTGCGCTACCACCGGCTGGGACGCGCGGTATACGCGGTGGGCGGCAACGCCCCCGCGGCGCGGGCGGCGGGCATCCGGGTCGACCGGGTGGCCTGGGGGGTTCTGGTCATCGGCGGGACGCTGGCCGCGCTGGCCGGTCTGGTGATCGCCGGACGGGTCGGGGCGATCAACGCCAATCAGGGACAGGGCCTGATCTTCACCGTGTTCGCGGCCGCCGTCATCGGCGGCATCAGCTTGAACGGCGGCAAGGGATCCCTGGCCGGGGCGTTGCTCGGGGTCCTGCTGCTGGGCATGCTGGAGAACCTGCTCACCCTGGCGCAGGTGTCGTCCTTCTGGATCCAGGCCATCTACGGCGCGATCATCCTGGTGGCGCTGATGATCGCCCGGCTCACCACCGGCGAGGGCCAGGAGTAGAGCGAGGCCCAGGAGCGGTCCGAGGGGGGAGCAGCGCCGGTCGATACCTCATAGAATGACCCATATGCCATCCGCCAGATGGGACGGCCGCCATGATGTTCCCCAAGGAGGCAACACCGGACGGAACGCATGGACCGTTCGAGATGGCGAACGTGGCTGCCGCGGTGATCGACGCGAAGGGCACGGTCATCGGCTGGACGGGGGCCGCTGAGCGGCTCCTGGGATACGGCGCGGCGGAGGTCCTCGACCGCTCCGCCGCCACTCTGCTGGCGCAGCCCGAAGACGCGTCACGGGCGGCCGAGGTCGCCGAGGAGTGCGGGACCCGGGAGAGCTGGGGCGGCCTGGTGGGCGCCCGGCATCGTGACGGCCGCCGTCTTGAGGTCGGGCTGCGGGTGACCGCGATGTCCGACACCGACGACCGCAAGGCCTGGCTCGTATCGGCGATCGACGTGTCGAAGGCTCCGACCTGGGCGGTCAGCGGGGAGGTGCTGGAAGGTTTTCTCACCCGCTCACCGCTCGGCATGGCCGTGCTCAGCCCGGACCTGCGGTACGTGTGGATGAACGACACCCTGGAGCGCTACGGCGGTGTGCCGCGCGAAGAGCGGCTCGGGCGCCGGATGTCGGACTCGTTGCCGGGCCTGAACACCGAGGCGCTCGAAGCACAGATGCGGCGGGTGCTGGAGACCGGCGTGCCGGTCATCGACTACGAGTACCGGGGCTGGACCTGGGCGGATCCGCACCGGGAACACGCCTACTCCACCTCCTTCTTCCGGCTCGACGCTCCGGACGGCAGCCCGCTGGGCGTGTGCTACATGGGCATGGACGTCACCGACAGATGGCGGGCCCGGGAGCGCCTGGCCCTGCTCAGCGAGGCCAGCGCCTGTATCGGGGGCACGCTGAACGTGATGCGGACCGCCCAGGAGCTGGCCGACTTCTCGGTGCCGAGGCTCGCCGACTTCGTGACCGTCGATCTTCTGGAAGCGGTGCTGCACGGTGAGGAACCCGGTTCGCGGCCGCCCGACAGCACCTATCCGGCGCGGCGTGCCGGGCAGCAGTCGATCCACGAGGGCTGTCCGGAATCGGTGATCGCCACCGGTGACCCGATCGCCGCCCCCATGTCGTCGCCGTACATCCAGAGCATGGTCAACGGCACCTCGATTCTGGAACCGTGCCTGGACCCCGACACCACTCCGTGGGTCGCTGAGGACCCGGCCCGGGCCGCGAGCATCAAGGAGTTCGGGGCGCCCTCGGCGATGTGGGTGCCGATGTCCGCGCGCGGCACCGTGCTGGGAGTGGCCACCTTCATCCGTACGGAGCATCCGCAGCCGTTCGAGGAGGACGATCTGCTGCTCGCCGAGGAGCTTGTCAGCCGGGCCGCGGTGTGGGTGGAGAACGCCCGCCGCTACACCCGTGAGCACGCTGCGGCGCTGGCCCTCCAGCGCAGTCTGCTCCCGCAGGGGCTGAATGGCGGGACCGCCATGGAGGTGGCCTCGCGCTACCTGCCGGCCGACGCCCGGGAAGGGGTGAGCGGCGACTGGTTCGATGTGATCCAGCTGTCCGGCGCCCGGGTCGCCCTGGTCGTAGGTGACGTCGTCGGGCACGGCCTCAACGCCGCAGCGACCATGGGCAGGCTGCGTACCGCCGTACAGACGCTCGCTGACATGGACCTGCCGCCCGATGAGCTGCTGGCCCACCTGGACGACCTGGTGATCCGTCTGACGGAGGAGAAGGGCGGCGACGACGAGCCCATCGCCACCGCGGTACTGGGCGCCACCTGCCTCTACGCCGTCTACGACCCGGTCACCCAGCTGTGCACCATGGCCCGGGCCGGACATCCGCCGCCCGCCGTGGTCACCCCGGGCGGCAAGGTCGCCTTCCCGGACCTTCCGGCGGGCCCTCCGCTGGGCCTCGGCTCGTTGCCCTTCGAGTCCGCCGAGATGTCCCTCCCCGAGGGAAGCCTGATCGCCCTCTACACCGATGGCCTCATCGAGACCAGCGACCAGGACATCGACGTCGGGCTGTCCCGCCTCAGCGATGTGCTCGCGCAGTCCGGCCTGCCGCCGGAGGAGCTGTGCTCGGCGGTCGTGAACAATCTGCTGACCGGCCCGCAGACCGACGACGTCGCTCTGCTCCTGGCCCGGCCGCATGCGCTGGGCGCCGACCGGGTCGCCTCGTGGGACCTGCCGACGGATCCGGCGATCGTCGCGAGCGCCAGGGAGCTGGCTGTCCGCCAGCTGCTCGGATGGCGGCTGGACGACCTGGTGATGACCACGGAACTGGTAGTCAGTGAGTTGGTCACCAACGCCATCCGGCACGGCACCGGACCCGTCAGGCTGCGCATGATCCGGCATGACAAGTTGATCTGCGAGGTGTCCGACGCCAGCAACACCTCGCCCCGGATGGGCCATGCCCGGACCACCGACGAGGGCGGCCGGGGGTTGTTCCTGGTCGCCCAGCTGACCCGCCGTTGGGGTACGCGCTACACCCGGGCCGGAAAGATCATCTGGGCCGAGCAGGACCTCCCGGGGCGGGTGGGCAACGGGGGCGGGCGCTGACGGCCCGGGTGCTTGCGAGCCCCTCCTCGGCGGCGCTGTCAACGAATACCCGTACGCCGCTCGACCTGAGGCGAGGACTTCTCGAGCCCCACACCCCGCGCATGCCGAGATGCCGTGGCCACCTGTGCTGGACCTGTGCGGGACCGGTGCTGGACCGGTGCTGGACGGCATCGCCCGAATCCGTGTTTTCGCAGGTGAACGCCCTGCGTGAAAGGCGTTGCCCCGAATGGGGACATTCCGGGAACGCCGAGACCACATAAGAGTCGGCGGTGCGCGGAACAGGCCGCGGCCGGGGTCGGACGGAGAATTCGACTCAGGAGGTAGCCGCAACGCTGGTCCGGTCCAGGGCTTGAGGTCAGCAGAGGAGCAGCGTCAGGAAGCGGCGGCGTCATCGTTTCCGAGTCTCTCCCTCAGCCGGGCGCGGGTCTCCTGGGCGTCGCGCAGGTATTGGTCGACGAGGCCTGGTTCGTGATCAGCGAGCGCCCGGATGATGGTCAGCGCGTCATCCACGGCCTTCAACGCTTCGGTCAGCCGGCGGTCCCCGAGCAACCGGACCTTGGCGTATGAGTAGAGGGAGAAGGCGAGGTGGAGCTGGTGTGCGGCGGGGTGGGCTCTGGCGAGGCGGTGGCTGAGGTCGACAGCCTCTCTGGTGGCGGCTGAGGCCTCGTCATGCCGTGCCGCCTCGGCCAGGCGGAGGCCGTAGTTCGGTAGTGACAGGGCCAGGCCGGGTTCGTGGACGGTGGGGTTGGCCTGGGCGAGCCGACGATGGATCTCGACCGCTTCTTCGACGACCGGCAGAGCCTCCTTGTGCCGTTCCTTCTCTGTTGCCAGGTAGTAGCCGAGGCTGTTGATGAACCCGGCCAGCGTGGGCTGGTGGGTGAGGGGGTCGACCTGGGCGAGAGGCCGATGGATGTCCACTGCCTGTCTGAGGGCGAGCAGTCCTTCTTCGAGCTGTCCCAGCTCTGCCAGGTGGATCCCGCGGCTGTTGAGTGATGTGGCCAGGCCGGGCTGGTGTGCGGCGTCGGCCTGGGCGAGGCGCTGGTACATCTTCACGGCCTCTTCGCCGGTCTTCAACGCTTCGTCGCTTCGCCCCGCGGTGAACAGCAGCATGCCGAGGAGGGTCAGTGACAACGCCAGGGTGGGGTCGTCCGTGGTGGCATCGACGTCGGCGAGTCCGCGCTGGTAAGTGACTGCTTCGGCGATGGCAGACAGGGCTTCCGGACGTCGTCCTGCCTCCATGAGGCGAAGGGCAAGGTGTACCAGTGACATGGCCAGTTCGGCACGGTGCGCGGCGGAATCGGTCCGGATCAGCATTCGGTGCCGAAGGGCCACCGACTCCTCTGAGGCCATCACCGCTTCATGACGTCGGCCTGCCCAGGACAGTTGGCCGCCGAGGACGTCCAGCGCCTCAGCGAGGGGGTGTTCATGGGCGGTCGGATTCTCCTGCATCAGCCGACGACGCATGGGCACTGCTTCTTCGGTGGCGCGCAGGGCTTCGTCTCGCCGTCCCGCCTGACCGAGAACGGCTCCAAGAGCGGTCAGGGCCCCGGCCAGTTGAGGACGGTGGACAGCGGGTGTGGCTTCAGCCAAGCGACGGCGAAGGGGCAGTGCCTCTTCCAGGGCCAGTACGGCGTCCTCCCGTCGGCCCGTGGCAAGCAGGAACGAGGCCTGGATGCCCAGATTGAGGGCCAGTAGAGGATGGAATGCTCCAGGATTGGTGAGGGCCAGTTCGCGGTGTATGCCGATGGCCTCGTTGATCGCGTCGAGGGCTTCCGCCGGTCGCCCTGTGGCGTCCAGACGGAGAGACAAATTGTTCAGGCTCCTCGCCAGGTGGGGGCGGATCGCGTCGGGGCGGTGCTCGGCCAGCGAGCGGTAGATGTCGACGGCCCGGCGGATCGGTTCCGCGGCTTCCTCCTGCCGCCCCACGTCGACCAGGCAACTGGAGTACGTGTGAAGGCTCATGGCCACGTCGGGACCGAAGGTGTCGAAGCTGGCCCGGGCCAGCGAGTGGTAGATGCCAACGGCCTCACTCGCAGCTTCCAGAGCGTCATCGACGAGCCCCGCGTCCCCGAGCTTGTTGGCGAGGGTATGCACGCTCATGGCCAGGTGGGGGCGGTGGACGGCGGGGTGTTCATCGGCCAGCGGGCGATAGAGTTCGACGGCTTCCTTGATGGCCTTCAGCGCGTCCTCCTGCCGCCCGACGTTCCCGAGATCGATAGCCAGCGTGTTCAGACTCATGGCCAGGCCGGCGAGGAAGACCGTGGGGCGGTCCTCGGCCATCTGCCGCTCCACGCCGACCGCTTCCTCGATCGCGTCCAGGGCTTCCTCCCGCCGTCCCATGTCCCCCAGGCAGCTGGAGAGGGTGCCCAGGCTCGTGGCCAGCAGGGGACGGAACGCGTCGGGGCGGGCCTCGGCCAGCGGCCGGCAGATGTCGACGGCTTGTTGGACAGCTTTCAACGCCCAGTTCCGTCGGCCCAGTGCAAGTCGGCGGATGGCCAGATTGCTCAGGCCTGCCGCCAGGTCGCTCAGAAAGTCGTCCCCATAGTCCTGGACAAGACGGCGTTGGACGATGACGGCCTGCGTAATGGCCCGTAGGGATTTCTCCGGCAGCCCCAGCTCCCCTGTGGCGTTGGAGAGGGAGGTCAGCGCGCGTGCGAGATTGACCAGGTTTCCATCGGGGTCGGACCTGGCCAGTTTCCGGTAGATCTCGACGGCTTCGGTGGCCGGGGCCAGAGACTCCTCCCGCTGCCCAAGACTGCCGAGGCGAAGGGAGTAGTTGTTCAAGCAGGCGGCCAGTTCCGGAAGGAAGCTGTCAGGGCGGTCCTCGGCCAGCGGACGCCAGAGGCCGATGGCTTCGCTGATCACCTTCAGGGACTCCTCCTGCTGCCCCATGTTCCCCAAGCGGTTGGAGAGTTGGCGAAGATGCACGGCGAGTTCGGGTAGGTGGCCGGGGTTGTCCTCGGCCAGGGTGCGATGGATATCGGTGAGGCGTTGCGCGAGGTGCAGGGCCCAGGGAGCGAGGTTGTACGTGGCCCGCGGGAGATGATCGGCCAGCCGTTCGAGATCGGCCAGGGGGGTGTCGTGGGAGTCGGTCACCTTGCGCAGGGCTTCCAGCAAGGGCCGGGGGTTCTCCACCTGGGTGGCGACACCGATGGCCGGCAGGCCCAGGATGTCCAGGTGGCGTGCGCACAGGGCCGCCAGGTCGTCGTCGAGGAGACCGCGCAGCGGGGGATGGTCGGCTGCTCGTGTGACGAGGGTGAGGAATCGGGATGCCTGAGCAGGGGTGGTCCCGGGCAGGAGTTCGTCGGCGAGTTCGGGCTCGGTGTGCAGATGGAGGCCGATGAACCGTTCGGCCAGCCGGTCGGGTTGGAGAGTGCCCCAGGGTCGGCCGGTGGCGGTAGGGAAGAGGGACTGGATCCAGATGAGGACGTTGCGGCGTCGGTCGAAACTCTGGTCGGCCAGGCCCGGCACCCGCCGCAGCAGGTCGGCGGCCTGAGCCCGATCGTCCGCGCCCAGCAGGACGGCGGCAGCCATCGCGTCGACGAGGGTTTCCGTGCTCAGGGCCGGATACAGGTGACGAGCCCTGGCCGCGGTCGTCCAATACCCGCGCTCGTGATCCAGCAGCCTGGTTTCGACGTCCCGCGCGCCGAAATACGCGTTGCCGCCCGCGGCCGAAGCATCAGCAGCGGCACCGGACGCCTTGACGGCGGCATCGAGCAGGTCGGCCAGCGCGGTCATGTGCAGGGTCAGGGCGGAACCCAGACCCGGATCACGCGTCGCGGGTCCGGGCAGACTCCCGGCGAGAGCGGTCCAGGCATGCGGCTGCGGGCCGTCCACTTGAGGCAGCGCAGAGGCGAAGGCCCGGGCCGCCTCCCGGTAGGCCCGTTCCCTGCCTGCTGCCTCCGGTTCCAGGGCCGGCAGGGCGGTCAACCGGGCACCGTCGAGGAGGTTTCCGGCGGTGTCTGATGATTCGCGTACACGGTCCAGCCACGTCCCAGCGGCACGGGCCAGCAACAGGACCTTGACCTGGGTGAGTCGGCAACTGTCGGCGAAGTTCAAGGCGGCGGTGGTCTGCTCGACACGGGCCTCGGCGTAGTCGATGACGATCAGCAGGGGAACCGCAGGCGTCGGTATGTTCCGCAATTCGTCCACCGTGGCGTCGGGCCGCAGCCACATGACGGCCCAGCGATCCCCGGCCAACTCGTGAGCCAGCTGCCGGGCCAGGCGGGTCTTGCCCTGCCCGCCCGGGCCGTGGACCAGCCGTACGCCGGGACCCGGCCGTGTCGCCCAGGCCCGTAAGTCATCGAGGAGTCCGGTTCGGCCATGGAAGGGTACGACCTCACGGCGCGGGTGCAGCAGCTCAGCTGGGGAGCCGGGCGCCGGATACCCGTTCGGAGTCTGCTCGGGGTCAGCCAGGCCTGCGTATTCCACGGGCTCCAGCACCCGTGCCTTCGCCCCGCCGTAGCGGTCGAGCGCGGCGCGGAAGGCATCATCGTGGTGCAGGACATAGGCGGGTGTCGCCTCCAACTGGGTATGCCGGCGGCCTCTCTGGTCGCCGGCGACCACACCGACCAGGAACTCACCGTCATTACCGCAGAGCAACGCGGCCCCCGACATCCCACCCCACGGTGACTGCTGGGCACTCGGTTCCTCGGGCGGATGCTGGCCCAGGCTCATCACATACCGGTCGGTCACAAGCCCGTTCCCCGGGTTCAGCGTGCCGGACGCGTGTTCCAGCCCTCCCGACTCCGATGCGAGTCGGGGGTGGCCCCAGGCCTCGCACGGCAGGCCCGGGCGTTCCGTGGCGATGCGGCCCCAGCGCACTACGCCCTCGGGGGCGGTCCAGGTTGTGTCCTTGATGTGCACCAGAGCCGCGTCGTCCCGGGCGCCGGGCGTGCCACGCCACACGACCACACCCTCCTGGTGTCCCCTCTGGACGAGCGAGGACACCTGCACCGCTGTCCCCGCCTGCCCCACCACATGAGCCGAGGTCAGGATCAGACGCGGTGCGATCACAAAACCCGACCCGCGTGCGGTGCCGGCCGAGACTCCCACTATTCGCGGACGCTTGAAAATCTTCACTTGTGGCCCCCTGCTGTCGTACGTCCGCGTGGTCAGCGGCCGATGGATTCGGTCGTGTCACTCGGCCGTGTACGGTCCGGTTCAGCGGCGACCCACACGGGCCCGCGTCCCCGGTGTAGTGGGGTCAGGGCGAATTTCACCCGGTGCGTACGTCCCCGTGCCAGGCCGGCCTCGGCGTCACCGGTGATCACCCACGCTTTGAAGCCGGACTTCACCTTTACGTCCTGCCGCAGCTCGACAAGGAATTCCAGCTCGATCGGCCCCACCTCGAAGCTGAGATCCTGATCCGCCCCTTGAGCGACCGCCGCCAGCAAGCCATCGCGCAGTACGGCCACTGCATCTGCCAGCTCGATGTCCATGGACCCCGCCCCCTTTGTCAGCCCGGCTGAGACGACGCCACGTCGCGGACCGCCCCTGCGGGAACGCCTGACGATAGGTTGAAGATCTTGAGAGCGTGGGCTACTTCGCCTGAATTCACCCAGAACAACGATGCCGGGAAGACCCGGACTGTCAGGCCGTACCGACTCGATCGAGATGGACGTCGACGGGAGATCTCGCCGTCGGCGAAGGCTCTGTTCCGCATGACTTGCGAGGTCCGCAGCGTCGAGCGCCGGTGTACTACGGTGACGGACCCGGCGAAGCGGGTGAGGAAGGTGCCTCCTCCCTCGTATGTCGTCGGTGAGGTCGACGGAGACGGTCTCGTCCTCGACGATCTCGGCACCGGATTCTTCTGCCGGAGCCCGCATGTTCGTCATCCGATCCGGGCCGCCGATGTCCTAGGGGAAGGTCGCGATCTCGGCGGTCGTGGTGAGCGTGCCGACGACGAAGCTCGCGCCGCCGAAGACGAGCGGCTTGAGCTCGGCGCGGGCGGTGTGGAGAGGTGGCGGTGCATCCGACGGGTCGGAGCCGATGACGATGACCTCGCGTATCCCGGTATCGGTCACGAAGTTCAGGAAGCCCGTTGAAAGGCACGGCGGTATGTCCATGTTTCCCCGCTGACCAGCCTGACGGCCCGCCATGGCGTGGTGGCGTGGTGGCGCGGATGCGTGCGGAAGGCCGGTGACGGTGTGCGGCGACGTGGGCATCCTCCGTCGGCTCACGTCGGTATCGACCACGACGACCGTGCGACCACTTTCGGCTTCCTGGCGCCCGCTGCCCTGGGGCGAATCGCCATGGCGACGAATCAGCGCCGTGGCCGCTCTTCCCGCTCGGCGCGGCCGACGCCGTCGGTTCCGGCCCCCGGTCCTCGGCTTGCCAGGAGCTCTGCGCGGTATGGCGGTTCGATGAGCTGTGGGTGACATGTGGTCACCAGCTCGGATCCAGGGCATGTGATGTACATCACGTATGCTTTGCTTCTGTGAACACAGTGGGGGCTTGGTCGTGAGGGGTGGCGGAGGGGGGTGAAGTCCGCCCGGGGTGAGGTCGAAGCCCGTACGGCGGACCGTATGTGACGATAAAACAGGTCATTGGGCTGCGGCCTGCTTTGTGTGCTACGGCGGGGGCTGTTCGCCGTGGCCCGGTCATTCTGTGAACGTTTTGTGGCTTGGGCAGGTGAATTTTGTGTTGCCTGTGTGTCGAGAGGGGTCCTTTCGGCCCTAGATTTCGCCGTGTAGACCGCGAACATCGCACATTTCGCCCATGTGTTTGGGCAACGCTCCGGCTGGGGGGTCTGGGTTCGTGTCGAGCTTCTTCGACGATTTCTGGTCATGGATAGTCACGGTGTCCGCCGAGACGTCATGGCGCGAGCTGATGCCGCTGGGCATCGCCGGCATCTTCGTCTGGGGGCTGTGGCTCTATCGGGCGGTGCTCTCCCGGTTCGCCAAGCCCGTGGTGAACAACTACCGGACCACGGTGTCGGTGGTGGTTCCGGCGTACCGCGAGGACGCGGACATCCTGGTGGACTGCCTGGACACCTGGCTGGCCCAGGATCCCACCGAGGTCATCATCGTCCCGGACGTGCAGGACAAGGAGGTCCTGCGCAGGCTGGCGCAGGTGCAGGATCCCCGGGTTCGGGTGCTGGCGTTCGAGCACCGTGGCAAGCGGTCGGCGCTGGGAGTGGGCATCCGCGCCGCGACGAGCGAACTCGTGGTGCTGGTGGACTCGGACACCCGCTGGGAGCCGGGCCTGCTGGCCGCCGTCCAGATGCCGTTCGTCGACCCCGCGGTCGGCGGCGTCGGCACCCAGCAGAACGTCTACCAGCGCGGGACCAGCGTCTGGCGGCGCATCGCCGACTGGCTGGTCAACCTCCGCTACTACGACTACGTCCCGGCCATGGGTCGCGCGGGCGCCGTGGCCTGCCTGTCCGGTCGTACGGCGGCCTATCGACGGGCCGCGATCGAGCCCGTGCTGGAGAACCTGGAGAACGAGTTCTTCCTGGGCCGGCGCTGCGTCGCCGGCGACGACGGGCGGCTGACCTGGCTGGTGCTGGCATCCGGTTACAAGACCGTGCACCAGTCCTCCGCGCGGGCGATGTCGATGTTCCCCTCCTCGTTCCGCGCCTTCGTCAAGCAGCGGGTGCGCTGGAGCCGGAACTCCTACCGCTGCTATCTGACCGCGCTGTACAAGGGCTGGCTCTGGAGGGTCCCCCTGGTCACCAAGATCACCGTGCTGCAGATCCTGCTGACGCCGGTGACGATGGGCATGGCCTTGGGGTATCTGGTGTTCAGCCGCCTGGAACTGACCGGCCGGGGCGTGGTCCTCGTGTTGATCTGGCTCCTCGTGGGACGAGGCATCCGTGGATACTCCCATCTGCGCAGACATCCGCAGGAGGTGCTGTTGCTGCCGCTGCTGTCCCTCGTCGTCATCATGATCTCGTTGCCGATCAAGCTGTTCGCCTTCGTCACCATGAACAAGCAGGGCTGGCTGACCCGTACCAGCAACAGCATCGGCGGCGAGGGACAGAACTCGGCGTCCCTCGGCGGCGCGGCGCGGACCGCCACGGCCTCGTGGCCGGAGGTGCAGCAGTCATGACGCGTCATCACCTTTCGCCCGTCGGTTCCGTACCGCGGATGCTTCGGGGCGGCGCGGTAGTGCTGTCCCTCTCCGCCGGTCTGCTCTTCGCCTCGGCGGCCGGCGCCCCGGCCGCCGACGGAGACGACAAGCCGCAGGTCAATGCCGCTGATGCGGAGAACGAGACCGCGCTCGTGGCCGCTGAGGACCATCGTCTCGACCAGGTCCGCGCGGTCGCCGCCGTCGCCCCCCTGAAGGGCGGTGAGTGGAAGGAGCCGTACCGGCTGGACACCGGGGACGGCTACACCCTGGTCCTCACCCAGCGCAGCAACGCCTACACCGTCTCGGACCTGCTCGAACTGGCTCCGCAGACGTTCGTCCGCCAGCCGGACGGCGCCTACCTGCTGACCGAGAACATCTACCTCAACGCGGGCGCCAAGCTGAAGCTGTCCAACCCCGGCGGACTGACGCTGCGGATGGCCAGCAGCAACAAGGGCTTCGTCAGCATCGTCTCCTTCGGCGGCCGGCTCTCCCTGGAGGGCACCCCGCAGGCGCCCCTGCGGATCACCAGCTGGAACGACAAGAAGAAGAAGCCGGACACGGACGTGCGGGACGGCCGGGCCTACATCCGCGCCATCGGCGGCCAGTTCTCCATGACGTACGCCAAGGTCGGCGATCTCGGGTTCTGGAGCGGGCGCACCGGTGGCCTGAGCCTCACCGGAACCGACCGCCCCGACACCGGCAACATCGAGGACTCGACGGTGGCGCCGGGTTCGAAGGGCGGCAGCGGCGGCGTGGTGGCCCAGCCCTCCGGCTCGCTGGCCACGCCGGACACCCGGTTCTCGGTGCCCAGCCTCTCCTACGTCTCCGCCGAGATCGGACACTCCACCCTCACGGGCAACGCCTTCGGGCTGTTCCTGTCCGGCGCCAACGGCGTCAGCATCAGCGACAGCACCGTGCAGAAGAGCCTGGAACACGGGTTGGTCCTGCACCGGTTCGTCACCAACGCCGTGGTCGAGCGGACCGTCTCCAAGGACAACGGCGGCGACGGGTTCGTGCTGGCCCGTGCCACCGAACAGGTCCGGGTCAGCGGTTCCACCGCCGAGGGCAACGGCGGCAACGGCTTCACGCTCAGCGGCCGGCCGCTCGCCGGCGGCCCCTCCGCATCCGGCGAGTCCATCAGCAGCTACGGCTCCAACTCCGTGTCCGACAGCGTCGCCAGGGACAACGGCCACTACGGCATCGAGATCTTCGGTGGCAAGGACGTCGGCGTGCAGAACAACCGCGTCGAGGGTGGCGACATGGGCATCGTGGCCCGCAAGGACGCCACCAAGGTCGCCATCACCGGAAACCGGCTCGTCGGCCAGTCACGGCAGGGCATCTCGGTGCGTGACGGAGTGACCGCCGCGACGGTCACCGGCAACATCGTCGAAAGCACCGAAACCGGCATCTACATACGGGACTCGGTCGGCGAGATACGTGGCAACACCATCCAGGACGGCACCAACCACGGGATCACCCTCGTCGGCGGCGTCGAGGAATCGATCATCACGTACAACGTCATCTCCGGGGTCGGCCCGAGCGCCGTGGACACCACCCGGGCCCACGGTGACATCGCCGTCACGCAGAACCAGACGTTCGCCTGGCACGACACCAGCTCCTTCTGGGTCAAGTTCCGGCACTACGCCAGCCCGATGACACTGCTCTGGACGTTCATCCTGCTGCTCATCCTGTTCTCGGCCGTTCTGGGCCGACGCCAGAGCCGCAAGGGGCACCGTGGCGGCGGACAGCGCCTGGGCAGGCACCCGTACGAGGACAAGAAGTCGGTGACCAACAGCGCGTCCGTCGTCGAGGTCCCTGTCCGTCAGGCGCCCGAGCGCAGCTGGTTCTCCAAGGAGGACGAGGAGACCACCAGCCTGCGCGCCCTGACTCCCCAGTCCGTCCCAGCCGCCCGTCCGCCCCGATGACGGCGCGTACCCGCTAACCGGAGTTGTTTCCCATGTCTTCCGAACCGACCACGTCGAACCCGCCGCCCACCCCTGAGCGCGGTCCCTCACGGCAGCCGGCCCTCTGGCTGGCGGGGGGTGCGTTCCTCCTCGCCCTGACGGCTCTCATCGTGGCGGTGACGGGCGACGGCGGATCGGAACCGAAGGTGACGGCCGGGGCCACCACCGCGGGGCCCAGGACGTCCGAGGTGTCACCGACAGCGGACGACCCGTCGGCCCTGCCGACCCGGTCGGTCACCGAAGCGGCCCCGACCGAACAGGCCACCAGCGGTTCGGTACCCGACGCCGCGGTGACCTGCCCGGCCGCCACCGTCAAGGTGAGCGACACCACCACGCTCGAACAGGCCCTCGCCCAGGCGCGACCAGGAGACAGCATCGCCCTGGCCAACGGCACCTACGTCGGCAACTTCACCGCCGAGGTCTCCGGTACCGGCGCGAAGCCCATCTTCCTGTGCGGTGGTTCCGGAGCGGTCGTCGACGGCGGCGACACGGACGACGGCTACGCCTTCCACCTGGACCGCGTCAGCAACTGGCGACTGGTGGGCTTCACCGTCCGCAACGCCCAGAAGGGCGTGATGGCGGACGGCGTGGTGGGCACCGTCATCCAGGGCCTCACCGTCGAACAGATCGGTGACGAGGCCGTCCACCTGCGTAACTTCAGCTCGGACAACATGGTCCGGGACAACACCATTCGCAACACCGGCCTGCGCCGCGAGAAGTACGGCGAGGGCATCTACATCGGCACCGCCAAGTCCAACTGGTGCACCGTGAGCGACTGCAAGACGGACAACAGCGACCGCAACGTGGTGCTCGGCAACCACATCAGCGACACGACCGCCGAGTCCATCGACATCAAGGAAGGCACCAGCGACGGCAAGGTCCTCGACAACACCTTCGACGGATCGAAGCTGAGCGGCTCCCACAACAACGACTCCTGGGTCGACGTGAAGGGCAACGGCTGGCTGCTCCAGGGCAACACCGGGAGCCACTCCCCCGAGGACGGCTTCCAGACCCACAAGCTCGTCAACGGCTGGGGCACCGGCAACATCTTCAAGGACAACACCGCGAACGTGGACGGACCCGGCTACGGCTTCCACCTCACGTCCGACGGCAACAAAGTCACCTGCGACAACAAGGCGAACGACGCGGCCGAGGGCCTCGCCAACGTCGACTGCGCCTCCTGACAACCTCCATCCCCATCGCTTCCGCAGGCCACCACCGGCTCGTGCGGCGGGCAGACATGCCCCGACACATCTCTGGAGACCACCGTGACCTCTTCGGACGACACCCACACAAGCGCGCCCCGCCTCACCGTCATAGGCACCGGCTACCTCGGCGCCACCCACGCCATCTGCATGGCCGTCCTGGGTTTCGACGTCCTGGGCGTGGACGTCGACCCGGTCAAGATCGAGCGGCTGAACTCGGGCGAGGTGCCCTTCTTCGAGCCCGGACTGCCGGAACTGCTCGCGAAGGCCCTCGACACCGGCCGGCTGCGGTTCTCCACGAGCTTCGCCGAGGCCGGGGAATTCGGTGACGTCCACTTCGTCTGCGTGGGCACGCCCCAGCAGCAGGACTCGTACGCGGCGGACATGCGCCACGTCGACAGCGCGGTGGGAGAACTCGCCCAGCACCTGCGCAGGCGCGCGCTGGTGGTCGGCAAGTCCACCGTCCCGGTGGGTACCGCCGCCCGGCTGACGGAAATCGTCCAGCGGACGGCTCCGGCCGGGTCGGACGTCGAACTCGCCTGGAACCCGGAGTTCCTGCGCGAGGGGTACGCCGTGGACGACACCCTGCGACCCGACCGACTGGTCTTCGGCACGGCATCGGAGTGGGCCGAGGAACAGCTGCGCGCCGCTTTCGCCCCGGTGATCGCCCAGGGCACCCCGGTGGTCGTCACCGACCTGCCCACCGCCGAACTGGTCAAGGTCGCCGCCAACTCCTTCCTCGCCACCAAGATCTCCTACATCAACGCCATGGCGGAGGTCTGCGAGGCGACCGGCGCCGACGTCACCGGTCTCGCACAGGCACTGGCCTACGACGACCGGATCGGCGGCCGGTTCCTCAAGCCCGGCCTCGGCTTCGGCGGCGGATGCCTGCCCAAGGACATCCGGGCCTTCAGCCACCGCGCCGAGGAACTTGGCGTCGGCCAGGCCGTCTCCTTCCTGCGCGAGGTCGACGCCATCAACCAGCGGCGCCGGGCACGCACGGTGGACCTGGTCCGCGAACTGGCCGGCGGAGAGCTGGCCGGCGCCCGAGTGACCGCGCTGGGGGCGGCGTTCAAGCCCAATTCCGACGACATCCGTGACGCTCCGGCGCTGGATGTGGCCAGAACCCTGCACCAGGCCGGTGCCCAGGTGACCGTCATCGATCCGGCGGCCACCGAGAACGCCCGGCGCGCCTACCCGGACCTGACCTATGGCACGGACGTTCTTACCGCAGCCGCCGGGGCCGATGTGGTGGTGCTGCTCACCGAGTGGGCCGAGTTTCGGGAGATCGACCCGCGTGCCATGGGCGCGGTCGTGTCCCAGCGCCGGATCGTCGACGGGCGGCACGCCCTCGACCCCGCACAGTGGCGCGCCGCGGGATGGGAGTACCGCGCGCTGGGCCGACCCTGAACGCACGCCCCGATGCGCGCTGTACGCCTGCCGGGGCGAACGTTCAGTGGGCGCCGCGCTACGTCGTCATTGCGCGGCTGAGCTGCTCGGTCGGTTGCTGCGCCGAGGCGTTCGACGTGTTGTCGCCGCCCGCCCCGGTCTCCGCCGGCCGACGCTGTGCCTGTTGCGACAGCAGCGGTTGCGCACGGCTGCGCTCGCGAGTGACATCCGGTGGCTTGTGCCGACGCCGATGGCTCGTGCCGCGCTGATGCTTGACAGTCGTCCCACCAGGGCAGAACGGTAAGGACTGCTGGGTAGCGATGTCTTGCTAGGGGGCTGGCCTTGGGCGCACCGGCATCGGACCCGATCGTCGTACGTCAGAACGCTCCCGAGATGATCACGCTTCTGTGTGCCATGTCGGCGTCGCACGCACGCGCCACCAGACTGGGTTCGTCTCATGTCGCTGTGTCGGTGCTGCTGGCGGGTGCCGCGCTGGTGTCAGTGTTCGTGTCCGCGGCGGGAACCCCGGTGACGCTCCTGGGCTCGCTGTGGGCTGCGGTCTACGCGATCGGCTCCGCCTCTTGGACGGAGCGCGAATTCCGTCGGGCGGCTCTGCTGCAGGAGACCTTCGACGTACGGCTGTTCGGGCTGCCCTGGAACGAGGTGGTGGGCGGACGGATGCCGACCGCCCAGGAGATCAGCCGCATGGCCCGGCGATACCGGGGCTCCGAGGACGCGCTGCGTGACTACTACGAGATTCGCGACTTCCCCGTGCCGGTGGACGTGCTTGCCTGTCAGCTGCAGAACCTGGGGTGGGGAGCGCGTATTCGCCGCCGCTACGGTCTCACCGTGCTGAGCGGCCTGGTCTTGTGGTGTCTGGCCGGGCTGCTGTTGGGAGTCTTGGGTGAACTGACCGTCTCCGAGGTCCTGCTGCGCTGGTTCGTGCCCTCGTTGGGTCTGCTGCTGCTGGGGCTGGACACCTACCGGTCCCAACAAGACGTCATCACCAAACGAGAGCAGGCTCTCACGCTGCTCACGGATCGGCTGCGGGACTTCGTCCGGCGCGGGTCCCCGGCCGCTGGACAACCTGAGCTGCTGACCTTGTCCCGGCAGGTCCAGGATGTCCTGCTGCAGACCCGTATGCGGCACGCCCGGGTGCCCAACTGGTTCTTCCGGCGGTTCCTGACCACCGACCGCGCGGACTTCTCGGCTGCCATGAACGAACTGGAACAGCTGCTCGCCACGGCCCCCGATCCGGTGCCGTAGCGGACGGGGAGCCGCTCTCGTTGAGGCGCAGTGTCCAAAAATGCCGCTGGACCTCCTGGCTCGACATCAGTTCCAGCATCTGGTTCAGCAGGAAGTCGGCTGGACGCCATGGCAGACAGGGCAGGCGTGCGGTCAGCCCCCCGCGTACGGCGCCGCGACCGCGAAGTCCGTCGCCGCGAGGGCCGTCGACGCGCTGCCGTAGCGCCGCGGGCTCCACTCCACGAGGCTCAGTTCGCCGTACGTCCGTCGGTCGGTGAAGTATTCACCGCGCAGCCCTTCGCCGGGTACGGCGCCGATCCACAGCTCCGCCACCCCGCGGTGTCGCTGGCTGCGCAGCCGGGCCCCGGGCCGGGGCTGGTTGGTGAACTGCCAGCGCAGGCACCATCGGCCGTCGTCCCCGCGCAGCAGCGAGGCATGGGTGGAGGTGGACACCGAGTCCGCGGTGAAGAGGGACACGCTGACGCGTGAGGCGCTCTGCACCACGTGCAGGACGGCGGGGATCGGGGGCAGCGGGGTGCCGTCCTCACGGGTGACGGAGGTGATCGCCTCGCCCCGCCACGTGCCGTGCAGCAGCGGGCTCCCGGTGAACCGGCGTACGAGCTTCCACCGCCACAGACACCTCTCGTACGCCAGGGCCGCGATGGCCACCGTGGTCCCGGCCGCCGAGAAGAGGCGCAGCGGCGTCGGGGACAGCGCCTCGCCGGTGAGCAGGGCGAGCGCGAGCCACACCAGGCAGACGATCCCGACGGTGACCTGCTGCCGTATGTCCTTCATGGCCGCCGCCGTCCCGCGCCCCGCACGTGATCCGCCGGAATCGGGAACGCCGTGCGGAACACGAACCCGCGCGGATCGTCGGCGTCCCTGGCCAGCACCACGCGGACGCCCGTCACATCGGTGCCGTCCGCGTGGTCGCGGCTGCGGGCCCAGCGGCCGGTTGCCCTGCCCAGGTCGGCGTCGCGGACGAAGGGGCGCGGGTCGTCGCCGACCAGCCAGGCGACCATGTCGCCGGCGGAGTCGTACAGGGCGTCGTTGACGGCGTCGGCGGCTTGCCCAGGGGTGTCGAAGGAGGACGCGCCTGCCGCCGAGTCGTACGAATCGAACTCCCGCAGTTCGTCGAGGGAGCACCCCACGTGCTTGTCGATCGCGTGCCCGACGTCGCGCACTTCCTCGCGGTACAGGTCGCTCAGCACGTCGACGCCGGACGGCGGCAGCCGGTCGGCCAGTTCGCGGTACTCCGCGTCCCGGTCCTGGAAGTCGGCGACCCGCCCCCGCTCCTGGTGGTGGTCGGGGTGCAGGTCCTGGTGGTCGTCGAGGGCCTGGCGCAGCAACTCCTGGTGGTCCCGCTCGTCCTCGGGTGTGTCGTGGAGGATCACCGTGCGCCTCCCGTCCGTGCCGCCTGCTTGCGTACGACCGCCGCCAGATCGGACTGCCGGCGCTGAGGGGTCAGGCCTGGGAGCAGCCTGTCGAGGTCCACGTGGACCATCGCGCAGTACGTGTCGGCCACGTCGCCGGCGCAGGCGCGGGCCATGGACTGGGCGAGGTCGCCGAGGGCGGGCGCACGGCGCGGCTCGCCGCGTGGCGCCCGGTGTGCCTCGGCGCGTTCCTCCCGGCGCCGGGCGAAGGCGAGGGCCCGCCCTCGTTCCCTGCGCTGCGGTGTGCAGCCGTCCCGGCAGATGTCGCGGGAGCACAGTTCGTACGGCAGCAGCCGGGCCAGGGCGCGGGTCGGCTCGGCCATGTGCCGTACGACGGCGTCGTCGTCGACGACACGGGCGGTGTCCACGGCCGGGTCGGGCCGGATCCCGGCGAGCAGGGGATCGGTGGTGCGGGGTGTGGCGACGAGGGCCTGGCCGCGTCGGAGGGTGGCCGCGGTCTGCGCGGAGCGGGGGCCGGCGCCCATGTCGCCGAGCATGGCCTGCCGGCTCTGCTCGCTGCGCAGCGCGTGCATGATCTTGACGCCGGTGAGGGCGGTGGCGGCCTCGTCCAGGCGTTCAGGGACCTGGTCGACGAGGACGAAGCCCTGCCCGAAGGCGCTGAGCTCGGCGAGGGCGTTGGCGAGGGCGGAGACCGCCTCCGCAGACCTGCGGTCGGTGCCGCCGGTCGGACGGGCGAAGACACGGTGGGCCTCCTCCAGCACGATGAGGTGGCGCAGTCGGCGGTTCTGGCTGCCGCGCAGCCGGGCGAAGGCGGACAGCTGGGAGAGCAGGAAGCCGAGGGTCATGTCGATCGCGGCGGGGTCGGCCATGGAAGCCAGTTCCAGCACGGCGGGCCGGTCGATGAGGCCGGCCCAGTCGGTCTGCTCCACGGTGTCGAACATGTAGCCGTGCTCGCCGCTGAGCAGGGCCCGGACGCGGGTGGCGAGGGCTGGGAAGACGTTGAGGGCCTGGCCGCGGTAGTCGCTGTCGTCCTGGAGCGTGTCGAGGACGGGAAGCAGTGCGCGCAGGGTCGGGACGGGGCCGGACAGGGCGCGCCCGCCGTCCCAGCCGGCCCGGACGTAGGTCTCCTCCAGGGCCTGTTCGAGGATGAGCGGCAGCGCGCTGTCCATGTCGGGCACTACGGCGCGGAAGACGGCCATCAGCGACGAGATGTGCGCGTGGACGGTGGTGCCCGGGGGCGGCTGGAGCGGGTTGAACCGCCAGGGTGCGCGCTCGGAATCGCCGAGGGTGTGGATGCGCAGCGCCTCCATGCCGGGCACGGCGAGCATGCCGCGGTGCTCGGTCTTGACCGGCTCGATGACCAGCCAGGGCACCTTGTGGTCCCGCCACAGCTGGACGAGAAGGCTCTGCAGGGTGGTCGACTTGCCGGTGTTGGGCGCGCCGACGATCAGGCCGTGGCTGACGAGGTCGTCGAGGGGGAGGTGGAGGGCGGCCGCGGGGCCGCCGCTGATCCGGTCGCCGAGGGCGAGCACGGGGGTGTCCGGATCGGTCGCGGGCGCCGGGGTGACCTGGTCCAGTGCGGGCGACGACACCTCGAGACCGGGGCAGCCGTCGGGGCCGGGCACCGGGAGGACGAGCATCGAGGCGGCTTCCTCGGGCCCGAACAGATAGGGCACCCGGCGTATGGACCCGGGCGCCTGGGGCAGCTGCCAGACAGGGTGGCCGCCCCAGGGCGCGATCGAGCCGCCGGCCAGGCACTGGGCGGCCAGCCGGAGCTCCTCACCGTCGCCGGGCCGGACGATGCTCACGCCGCCGGACATCCCGCGTTCGGTCACCTCGTACGACGATCCGACGGCCGCCGCGAGCGTGGCGGCGACCGTGTCGGTGATCGCCCGGTCGCCGACGACCGTGGCCCGCGCCAGAACCTTGGCCGAGCTGTCGCCGAAGCGGCGCCAGGCCTCCAGGGCGCGGCGGGCGTTGTCGTCGGGCGGCAGTTCCAGCGGCCCGAGGTAGTCCTGCACGGTCCGGGCGGCGGCCTCGTACTCCAGGCCGGAGCAGAGGTGGCCGTAGGCGTCGCTCTCCAGGGGGGTCAGCGCGGTCGGCAGGAACACCAGGCTGACCAGGACGGGGGAGGGGGTGTGCAGCAGGGCACGGAGGAACGGGTCCCAGGCGGAGCCGTCGCCGTGCAGCCGCCCGGGCACGTAGTAGTACTCGGCGGCGGAGTAGCCGGCCAGGGCGGGGGCGACGACCTCCTCGTGGCGGCGGACCTCGGCGCAGGTCACCGCGCCCGTGGGGGCGACGAGGTCGGCCGGGCCGACCGGTTCCACGACGAAGCCCGGGGGCAGCAGCCGTGCCGCTGCGCCCAGCAGCTGCCCGGCGGACGCCTCGGCGTCGAACGGCGTGCCGCCCGCGGCGCGGGCGACGAGGTGGCAGTCGATGCCCTGGGGGAGGCCGGCGGCGGGCGCGGTGTAGCGGACCTCCAGGGCGGCGCGGTTCGCCCAGCCCTGCAGGGCCTGCACGATCCGGGTGGACACGGCGCGCATCGCCGCGCCGCTCTCCACGGGGCCGGCCGTCTCGGGCGCGCGGGGGCCGGCGACGATCCGGGCCGCCGCGGTGGCCCAGCAGCCCGGCTTGGCGAAGACGTCCGTGTCGGCCCAGATCACGGCCGTGTCATGGCGGATGTCCGGGGGCCACTGCATGTTGTCACCTCCTGGAGAGAGCGGGCGTCGGCGGCTCAGAGGTCGTCGAACGGGTTGCGGGTGCGCTGCTCGGGCTGCGGCGCGGGGGCGTGCCGCGGGGCGTCGTCGCCGCTCATGAGGTCGGCCACGCTCTGCCGGGCGGCCTGACGGTGCTCCTGCCGCTGCTGCGCCACGAGCAGCAGGACCGGCAGGCCGATGGGCCAGAAGGTGCCCGGCACCATGGTCTTGAAGCGGGCGCCGATGCCGTTCAGACCGGACCCGTTGATGTCGGCCCAGTGCAGGTCGAAGAGGCGCATCGCGTAGCGGGTGGTGCCGATGACGCCCGCGACGTAGAGGATGAAGATGACCCAGCCCATGGCTGTCCTTCCGTGACGGCTCGGAGAGTCGGGGACCCAGACGGTGGAGCGGCGCGGCTCAGACGCCGAAGAATCCGCTCTGGTACTTGCGGATCTCCTCGCGGGCGAAGCCGGTGCTGTCCGCGACGCTGTAGAGCGCGGGGGCGACGGCGAGTCCGTGGACGGACTCGATGACCGCGGTGAGGTCGAGGTAGTCGAAGAGCTTGAGGTTGCCGGTGGTTCCGGTGAGGAGCCAGCCGGCGGTGAGGTTGGTGCCGACCGGGAAGCCGTAGTGCATCATCCGCAGGCCGCGGGCCTTGCGGTCCAACGGCTGGACGACGAGGAATCTGCGGGCGCCCTGCCCGCGCATCGCGGCGAACAGGCCGTCGGAGTTGTTCTCCAGGTTCATCTCGACGGGCAGGCCCTGTTCCTGGGTCGCCTTGGCGACCTCGCGCAGATAGCCGTCGGAGTGCCCGGCCGCGCCGGGGATCAGCTGGTTGAAGGAGTCGATGACGTCGAACTGGTTGAGGATTCCCACGGTGTCCCCCCGAGATCGTCCGATTGACTGACGGGGGAAGTGAACACGCCGCATGGCGCACTTACGGCGCACGGAGCGTCCTTACGACGCACAGAACGCCCAAGTCCCGTTTCCTGCTCACCAGTTCCAGCGGAAGCCGACCACCGACCGCTCGACGAAGGGCACATAGCGGTGCGCGCTGCCCGTGTCACACAGCTGGGCGGGCTCCAACTGCACGGGATCACCGAGGTGGTGGTCCGGCCAGGTCGCCCACCAGAGCCGACTGGGCAGCCGACGCGGCTCGAAGTGCACCGCCATGTCGAAGTTCTCGATCCGGCCGCGGGCGGGGCGCCGTACCTCCTGTGGGGGATGCGGAGCGGGGCGGTAGACGGTCCGGTACTCGAACGAGGTGCGCTGACCCTGTTTGAGCGGCTGCGGGAACACGATCTCGTGGGACACCAAGCCGTCGTAATGATGTTCCGGTCCGAGGGTTCCGCCGTGCGTCACCTCAATGGCCTCCACGGAGGATTCGTGATTGAACAGGTAGCTGTCCACCCCGTCCTCGAGAGCCATGATCACATGCTTGGTACGGCGTTCGGCCAACTGCCCCTCAGGGTCAAAGAAATAGCGTTCGAATACCGTCACCGTGCGATGCCATTGGCGTCGGATCATCTCCCGGGGTTCCCGGACCGCGTCGGAGATTCCGTCGGGCTGGCTGCCGGAATCGCTTTCGTGTGTGGCCCGCAGGCACTCGGCGTCGCGCTCGTCCATGTGAAAGGCGCCGATGAGCCAGGTCAGCGTCTCCGTCGTGATCACCGTGCCGTCGAGCGCACGGCGGACGCGGTCCTTCAGGTTGCGGGCGAGGGACTGCTCGGCCTCGGGGAACTCGCCGGAATCCCACAGGTGTTCGGCCAGGACATGGGCCACGGCGGCGATGCTCACCCGGCCGCCTGAACGGTCCCGCTGGACACGGGCTCGCCACCGGATTCGGTATCGCGGCCGGGTGTCCAGTAGTTCGGTGAGCAGCACCGAAGTGGCCTCGAAAGTCTTTTCCTTGATCAACGCCGCTCCACCCGCGAGAAACCGAATCACGGCATATTCATTGAACCACAAGGAAAGGATCGCCAAACTCGGCCGAAGGCGCGCCGAAGGCGCTGCAGTTGAGTGACTGAACCTGGAAGCGCCACGTGAATCCTGATCGGGCTTCTGGGCCGGTTTTCAGAAGAGATTTTCGACTTTCGGACAGGGGTGCGTGCCCTAACCGCGGGAGAGGGAGCCGTCGGGTGGGCCCGGGGTGCCCGGGCTGCCGGGGGTGGTGGGGGCGGCGGGGTCTTCGCGGCTCACCTCGTGGTGGTGGCCGCCGGGGCCGGGGAGGGGCTTGAGGTCGACCTGGATGCGGTGGGTGGCGTCGTGGCTCACCGAGCCGCCGAGGCGGGCCTCGACCACGCCCAGGCGCAGGCCCGCCCCGCCCTCGCCGGCCCGGTGGAACTGGACCGAGAACTCCAGGCTGACCTGCTCCACACTGAACCGCCAGTCGCTCGCCGCGCCTTCGGCCTGGGCCCGCGCCAGCTCGGCGCGGACCGTGCCGATGGCCTCCGCGAGACCGACCGGTTCGGTATCGCCCATGTCAACACCCCGTCGGATTCCGTTGATTGACCGATCCAAGTTGGTTCACAAGTCTAGGGACGCACCATGCCCCGCGCGTAGTGTGAGGCAGCATGGGGGAATTGCGTGCGGACTGGAGACTCCGGCTGCGGCGCGACGACGCGCACGGCCCCATCTGCGGCGCCGGCGTGCTCGTCGACCAGTACACGGCGCTGACCTGCGCACACGTGGTGCGCAGCCCGGACGCCGTGATGTGGCTGGAGTTCGCCGAGAACGGCGACCTCGAACCGGTGTCCGCACGCGTCCCGCCCGGCGGTTGGCTGCCGGGGAGAGGGGGCGGCGGGGGCGGCGGGGGCCTGGGTGCCGGGGGCGGTGAGGACGTCGCCGTGCTGCGGCTGGACAGTCCGCGGCCGCAGGCGCGGCCCGCCCGGCTGGAGCCGGCGCTGTGGGGCGGCATGGAGGTGTCCGCGACCGGCTACGCGGAGGGCTTCGACGACGGCATGTCCCTGTGGGGCCGTATCGGCGGGGTCAGCGGTGAGCGGGTGCAGCTCGACGCCGTCACCAAGGCCGAGGTGGTGCGCCGGGGGTTCAGCGGCGCCGCCGTGTGCACGCGGCCGGGCGAAGGGCGTCCCGCCCGCGTGGTCGGCCTCGTCGTCAGCTGGCGTGGCGACATGGGCGAGTTGCTGCCCGAGAACAACCGGCTCGCCTTCTCGTATCTGATCCCCGTCGAGCGCATCGCCGAACTCTCGCCCCTCATCAAGGAGTTGAGCGGCCCGTATGCCTGGGACCACGGCTTCGAGGAGCGGCTCACCCGGTGGTTCGAGGACCCCCACGAAGAGCCGGTGAAGATCACCGTGGCGCCTCCGGGCAGCGGCAAGGATCGATCCCTGAGCCATCTGCTGCATCGGGCTCAGCTCGTTTGTCGAGGTGGTGGCTCCAGTAGACCCGACCTCGCCGATCACGCCCTGGGCCACATCGCCTTCCCGCCGGGCCAGTACCTGGCGTACTGGGACTGGCTGCTCGGCACCAGACCCCGGCCCGCGCAGGCGCCCGCCCTCGCGGCCGATCGCCCGCCCCCCACGGTCCTCGTCGACGGTCTCGACGAGGAGCCCGAGCCAGGTCCCCTGATCGAACTCCTCGTCCGGCTGCGGGAGTGCGGCTTCCGGCTGCTGCTCGTCTTCCGCCACGCGGGCGGCACCGGCTGGACCGCTGCCTATGACGAACTTCTGCGGCCCGCGCTCCTCGGCCACGCGGACGCGCTGCTCACCAGGCTTCGGCGCGCGGAGTTCAGCCGCGCGGTCCAGCTCGGCGTCGTCGACGAGAATTCGCTCGCCTCCGCGACCGAGACGGCCGACCGGCGCCAGGCCGAGCGCCGACTGATCGACGAGCTGACGGATCCCCACCGACAACTCACCGCGCTGCGCGAGCTGATCACCACCCTGCGCGCCGACCTGCGGCGCCACGGAGGCCGGGCATGAGGCACCCCACCAGGGCCCTCGCCGGGGAGGAGGACAACGAGACGATGACGACCTGCCCGCACCGGCGCTTCACCGGCGCCCCCTGCGGCGGCACCGTGCTGCCCACCGGCTACTGCGCCGAGTGCGGCCGTGCGGAGAAGGGCCCCCGGCTGCCCGCGCTGCCCGAGGACCCCCGCGAGTTCGGCCCTTCCGAACTCCTCGCGCTGCCCGAGCGCGCCCCGCGCCCCGCACACGAGCGCCTCATCCACCCCGAGGCGCCGCTGCGCGTCCGCATGGGCTGCTCGTCCCCCGAGTGCGGCATCACCTTCGCGCCGCCCTACACCGTGGGCCCGGTGCCGGTCGAGGGGCACTGCCCGGCCTGCGGCGAGCCGTACTCGTACCGGCCCGAACTCGCCGAGGGCGACGTGCTGCGCGACCAGTACCGGATCATGGGGCCCATCGCGCACGGCGGCCAGGGCTGGGTCTATCTGGCCGAGGACACGCATCTCGGTGACGTGGTCGCCGTCAAGGGCATGCTCAACCGCTACGAGCAGGACGGGGCCCGGCTCGCCGACGTCGAACGCCGCAACCTCGTCGCCATCCGCCACCCCCGTATCGTCCAGATCCGCGACTTCGTCGCCCGGCGCGGCGACACCGGTCAGGTCACCGGCGGCTACATCGTCATGGACGACGTCGGCGACGGCACCCTCGAGAAGGTCGTCCAGGAGACCCGGCGCGGGGAGTCCGTCCTCGACATCGAGCACGTCGCCGCGTACGGCTGCCAGATTCTCGAAGCCTTCGTCCATCTGCACGCCGGCGGCGAACGGGTCTTCGTGTACGGGGACATGAAGCCCTCGAACGTCGTGCACCATGGCGACGGCGTCAAGGTCATCGATCTCGGCGGCATGCGCGAACAGGGGCAGAGCCAGCCGCCCGCCCATGTCACGCCCGACTACATGGCGCCCGAGACGGCGTCCTCGCCGGTGCCCACCACCGCCCACGACCTGCACACGGTCGGCGTCACCCTGCGGGAACTCGCCGGCTGGGCCGTCGACGAGGTGCCCGGCCTCGGCACCGCCTCCTTCTGGGGGGTCGTCGACCGCGCCACCCGCGGCGACCCGGGCCTGCGCTTCGCCGACGCCAGGGAGATGGCGGGCCAACTGCGGGGCACACTGCGGGAGATCCGCGCCCTGCGCGGCAAGAGCGACCCGCCCGAACCCTCCGACTACTTCTGGCCGTCCCCGCAGCTGCTCGGCGCCCGGCTCGGCACGGTGCCCGGCATCGAACACTGGCTCGACCGCCCCCGCCGCGACCGCTACGACCCGCCCCTCGCCCCCGCCCTCGACCTCGGCGCCCCCACCCCCACCGAGATCGCCCGCCGACTGCCGGTGCCCAGGCGCTACCCGGGAGACCCGCAGACCACACGGTTCGAGGTCAGCAGCGGCTACGACCCGGGCCGGCTCCTCGACCAGGAGGACGGCAAGCCGCCCTCGGTGGAGATCCGCCTGCACAACGTACGGGTCCTGCTGGGCCGGAACACACGGGACGACCTGGAGCGGGCCCAGGAGGAACTCGACACCGCCGACTCCCTGCCGGGGCCGTCCGCCGTGCGCCGGTGGCGGCTGGAGTGGCACCGCGCCCTGGTCGCGCTGCGCCGCGCCGGCCTCGACGACGACCCGCGGCAGGTCGCCGAGGCCAAGAGCCACTTCACGAGGGTCCGCCTCGAACTGCCCGGCGAGTACGCGCCCAAACTGGCCCTCGCCTACTGCGGGGAACGGCTCGGCGACGACACGGCCGGGCCCACCGCCAAGGAGCTGTACGAGGCCGTGTTCGCCCGCAACCCCGCCCACGGCGGCGCCGCTCTGGGCCTCGCCCGGCTCGCCCTCCGCGCGGGCGACCGCCGCGCCGCCCTCGATGTCCTCGGCCGGGTCCGCCCCGGCACCCTGGACCACACCGTCGCCCGAATCGCCTCCCTACGCATCCGCGCGGCCCGGCTGCCACGCGAGGTGGCTTCGCTGCCCGAGCCCACCGAGGTCGACGCGGCGCTCGCCGAACTGCGCGGCCTCGTACGCCGGGAACCGGGCGCCGGCGGGCCGAGCCTGTCCGAGGACGAGGCGCTGCGCCTGAGCACCGAACTGCACGAATGGAAACTGGACGCGCTGTACAGCCGCGACGACCGGCCCGGCCCTCGGGGAGCGGGCGGCGGACGGCTCGACCCCGCCGGCCTCAGACGCCTGAGCGCGCAGGAGCGGCAGCTGCGCGAACGGATCGAGTCGCACTACCGGCAACTGGCCTCGCGGCACGGGGAGTCGGCCGCCGCCCACGAACACCTCGTGGACCTCTTGCAGGCGGTACGGCCGCAGACCGTGATCTGACCGCATGGCAACGAACCGGGCGGACGGCGTACCGACACCGTCCCGTATGGCAACGAACCGGGCGGACGGTGCACCGATGCGGTCCGTATGGCAGCGAACCGGGCGGACGGCGTACCGACACCGTCCCGTACGGCAACGAACCGGGCGGACGGTGCACCGATGTGGTCCGTATGGCAGCGAACCGGGCGGACGGCGTACCGACACCGTTCCGTATGGCAGCGAACCGGGCGGACGGTGCACCGACACCGTTCCGTATGGCAGCGAACCGGGCGGACGGTGCACCGACACCGTTCCGCATGGCAACGAAACGGGCGGAACGCGCACTGATGCGGTCCGCAGGGCGGC
The DNA here is from genome assembly GCF_042802555.1 of Streptomyces sp. NPDC057474. Classification (NCBI taxonomy): domain Bacteria; kingdom Bacillati; phylum Actinomycetota; class Actinomycetes; order Kitasatosporales; family Streptomycetaceae; genus Streptomyces; species Streptomyces sp. NPDC057474. The sequence continues at coordinate 69,040 of NZ_JBHVDX010000012.1, forward strand.
GAAACGGCGGACGGCAACCGCGCGGTCCGCTCGGTGACGACGGGGAAGGAACGGTGACGCACGGCATGAACAGGCACACGAGCCGGCACGCGAGCGGCCATCCGAGCAACCACGCCCGGCCGCCGCAGCCGGACATCCGGCTGCGCGTCGATCTCGACGGCGATCTGCGTCCGCACCGCAGCGCGAAGATCGAGGCGCACCTGCGGGTCGACGTGACCGCCGGCGGCGCCCCCGCCGAACTGCCCGCGATCGAACTCGCCGTGATCATCGCGGTCGACGTCGCCGAGCCCCTCCGGGCGGCCGTCCGGCACGCCCTGCCGGTCGCGCTGCGCGCCCTGCCCGACGGCATCTCCTTCACCTTGCTCGGTGCCGGCCCCGAGCCCGTCCGGTGTCATCCGGGAGGCGACGCCGAGTGGGCCGTCGCCGACCACCGCGAGAAGCGCCGGGCCGCCTTCGCCGCGGGCGCGATCCCGCTGCACCGGGACGGTCCGCGACCCGCCGGGTACGCCGCCTGGGCGGCCAGATCACGCGCCCTGCTCGCCGCCCGCCCGCTGTCCGTACGCCATCTGCTGCTGATCACCGACGGCAGCAGCGCCCTGGGCGAGACCCGCCTCGACGAGGAACTCGACGCCTGCGCAGGGCAATTCACCTGCGACGTTCTCGCCGTGGGCACGGACTGGACCCCCGAACCGCTGCTGACCCTCGCCGAACGGCTGCACGGCACCGCAGAGTTCGTGGACGACGGCCTCGGCGGGGCGATCACCGCCGCGATCCAGCGGCTGCGCCGCGTGTACACCCCCCAGCTGCCGATCGAGGTGACCGTACGGCCCTCGGTGCGGCAGGTCGCGCTGAACGAGAAGGCACCCCGGCCGCACCGTCTCGGCGGGCTTCCCCAGCCCGGCCGGCCGCACCGCTGGAGCTTTCCCACGTACCAGTGGGAGGAGGGCGGACGCGACTACCTGCTCACCCTCGTCGCCGACGCCGCCAGCGACCCGTTGGAGACCTATCTGCAGTTCGCCATGGTCTCCGTCGGCGACGTCCACGCGTCCGTCGCCGCCCGCTGGCACCGCCCCGATCTGCCGCCGCCCGACGCACCGCCGGGCTCCGGCAGCAGGCGCGACCAGAACACCACCACCGTGATGCTGGAGGCCCTGCGCAAAGGGCTCATCGCGCTCCGGGAACAGCAATGGCAAGTCGCCGAGCGGTACTTGGGGCAGGCCGCTCGCCTGGCGACCCGGCTCGGCGAGAACATGGTGCTGCGCGAGATCAGCGCGGTCGCCGACATCGTGGACGCGGCCGAGGGGCGGGTCCGGCTGCGCCGCCCCGCCGCCGACGCCGGCACGCTCGGCCCGATGATCCTGCGCGCCGGGTCCCGCCCCGTGCCCCTGACCGACACCACCGGCCCACAGCCGGGCCCGCGCTGCACCCGGTGCGCCACCCCGGCCGGTGGCGAGGCCCGTCACTGCATCGCCTGCGGGGAGAAGCTGCTGTGACGACCGGACGCGCCGCCTCCCGGAGCGGGCAGGCCCCCGCCGCCTCCCGGCGGAGGCCCTCCCTCGCAGCCTCCCGGCGCAGATACTCCCCGTACTCCCCGTACTCCCTCGGCGCCTTCTGGCGCGAGCGTCTGGGCGGCCGGCGGACCCGCCGACTGCTGGAGGCGCACCTGCTGGTCCTGACGGTGTGCGCGCTGGTGGCGGCCGGCGCCCTGTTCGTCTCCTGCCGTCAGATCCAGGGCGGCGCCGAGGCACTCGCCACCGAGGAGGCGCCGGCCGTGCAGGGGCTCGCCGCCACCCGGCTCGCGGTGCTGCGCGCCGACCACGAGGCCCGGGTCCTGGAGAAGATGAAGCTCGTCGACGTGGCGGGCTCGGGCGAGACCTACCGGGCCCAGCTCTCCGCCGCCGACCAGGGACTGTCCAGGATCGCCGACCGTACGGACCAGGACCTCGGCACCGTCAACGGTCTGCTCGCCACCTACAGCAACTCGATCAACCTCGGTACGGCCATGTACCGGGACCAGCCGCTCATGCGGCAGCAGAAGCTCGCCGAGGCGCGCTCCCTGCTCATCCGCCCGGGCGTCGGGCTCGTACCCCGCCTGGACGACGTGCAGCGGGTCCAGATGAAGCACGCCGAGGCCACCGCCACCGAGGGGTGGTTGCAGCGGAGCGGCTGGTGGCTCGCCGAACTCGCCCTGGCGGCCCTGGCGCTGACCCTGCTCTCCGCGCTGTTCGTGCTGCGCGACCGCTGCGGCCGCGACTGGAACCCGTACCTGCTCGCGGCCTTCGCCCTCACCGTGCTGCTCGCCGTCGTCCCGCTGCTGACGATGTCGTCCGCCCAGGACGACCTGGACAGCGTGGTCGGGGACCTGACGGAGATCACGAAAGCCTCCCGGCAGCCCTGCTGCGACGAGCGGCTGGCCGACGCCCAGCAGACCGTCACGGAGAGGTCCGAGGACGTCCGGCGCGTCCTGGCCGACGACACCTGGACCGACCGGGTCCACCAGGGCACCCTGACCGGCGGCCTGCTGATCGTCGTCCTGCCCGCGGTGGGGCTCGGTCTCCGGCTCGACAGCGACTACTGGAGGCGACGGTGACCCGGCGGTTCAAGGTGCTGGTGCTGCTCGTGGTGCTGCTGCTGGTCTCCGCCGGCAGCATGGTGGCGGTCTGGTCGCAGCGGGACGACGAGCCGGTGACCATCCTCGGGCCGTGGACCGACGAGCAGGGTGAGCAGTTCGAGAACGTGCTGCGGGGCTTCGGCATCCCCTTCGAGTACCAGGGCACCGCGGCCCAGCGCGAGGTGCTGCTGTCCAAGGTGCAGTCGGGGGAGCCCCCGGACATCGCGATCATGCCGGGCGTCGGCGAACTCGCCGAGTACGCCGGGCAGAAGCGCCTCAAGTCGCTGAACGGCCTCTACGCCGAGGAGGAGTACGGCGCCCCCTGGAAGCCGGTGGCCGGGCCCCAGCAAGACGCGTACTGGGTCCCGGTCAAGGCGGACCTGAAGAGCATCGTCTGGTACCGCGAGGGCGACAGACCCGCCAGTTCGCCCGCAGCGCTGGCGAGTTGGTGCATCGGCATGGGGGACGACGGCGCCTCCGGCTGGCCCGGCAGCGACTGGATCGAGGACCTCGTGCTGCAGCGGGAGGGCCCGGACACCTACGGCAAGTGGGCGCTGGGCGATGACGAGGTGCCGTGGACCGGGGCCGCGGTGCGCAGCGCGTGGGAGGCGTGGGCCGGTCTGCTCCGGCAGGACGAGGAGGCGGCCCGGCGCGCCCTGCTCACCGATCACCGCGGCGACCCCGCCAAGTACGGGCTGTTGTTCGACGGCCCGGAGGGATGCGCCCTGGAGCACCAGGGCTCCTTCGCCCGTTCCTTCTACCGGGACAAACGGCAGCAGGCGGGCCTGATGGATTCCGCTCCCCTGCTGCCCGGAGGCGGCTACCGGGTCCGGGCCCACGAGGTGACCGGCGACTTCGCCGCGCTGTTCAGCGACCGTCCACAGGCCCGTGACCTGATCGAACGGCTGGCCTCCCGGGAGGGCCAGCAGAAGTGGGCCGACTCCGCGGACGTCTTCTCGGCCAACCGCCGGGTGCGACCGCGGGACCGCCCCCTCGAACAGGAGATCGCCAAACGCCTCACCGGCACGGGGCCCCGCTGCCTCGACGCCTCCGACGTCATGCCCCCCGCCGTCCGCGACGCCTTCTACGAGGCCGTCCTCCTGACCATCGCCCGCGCCGCCGCCGGCGAGGATCTCGACGTTCCGGGGCTTCTCACCGACGTACAGAAGGTGGCGACCGCACAGACCGACCGACGTCCGGCTCTGCGGACGGTGTGCAGTACGTAGTCAGTGGGACGTAGGCAGTGGGACGTAGTCAGCGGGCGCCGGGGTGGGTCGCGTGGAAGGTGCGGCGGTAGGTGTCCGGGGGGATGCCCAGGGTGCGGTTGAAGTGGCGGCGGAGGGTGGTGGCGGTGCCCATGCCGGTCGCGGTGGCGATGGTGTCGATGCTGTGCCGGGTGGTTTCGATGGGGACCCGGGCCGTGATCGGGGAGTTCAGCATGGCCGATGTAGTCACCGTGCCCAGTCATCTGCCCATCCCCGAGGTGCACACGTATATGACGGTCGGGGCCGAGCGTGACGTGGCGGCCCCCGACACGCCCGCCCCGGCCGCCGTCGACGAGCGCGGGCGTTCCGCGCAGACCTTCCTCGTCGACGTCGTCGTCCGCTCCGGGGGCGTGGAACGGCGTGCCACCGCGCGCGGGCAGGACATCTACGCCGTCAGCGTGCCCCTCGCCGTGGAGGCGGTTCGGCGAGTGGTCGAGGGGCGGACGAAGGGGGTCGGGGTCCTCTCCGCCGGGGCCGCGTTCGACGCGGCCGACTTCCTGCGTGCGCTGTCCGGGCACCTTTCGGTCGAGCTGGGGCGGTAGCCGGGTCGGTGGCTGAGTCGGTGGCTGAGTCGGTGGCTGAGTCGGTAGGGGATGGTCAGGTGGTGTCGGGTGTCGGGGTGTCGGTGTGCGCTCCCGGCACGATCAGGCCTGTCTCGTACGCCACCACCACGGCCTGGGCGCGGTCGCGGAGGCGGAGTTTGGCGAGGATGCGGGCGACATGGGTCTTGACGGTGGCTTCGCTGAGGCGGAAGTGGGCGGCCAGTTCGTTGTTGCTGAGGCCGGTGGCGAGCGACCGGAGGACCTGCAGTTCGCGCGGGGTGAGGGGGGCCAGGTCGCGGTGGAGGGCGGGGGTCTCGGGGGTGGGCGAGACGAAGCGCTCGATCAGGCGGCGGGTGATGGCGGGGGAGAGGAGCGCGTCGCCGGTGCGGGCCAGACGGACGGCGGCCACCAGGTGCTCGGGGGTGACGTCCTTGAGGAGGAAGCCGCTCGCGCCGGCGGTGAGGGCGGCGTAGACGTAACGGTCCAGGTCGAAGGTGGTGAGCATGACGACGCGGGGCGGGTCGGGGACCGTGCCGGAGAGGATGCGGCGGGTGGCCTCCAGACCGTCCGTGCCGGGCATCCGGATGTCCATCAGGACGAGATCGGGGCGGGTGCGGTGGACCGCTTCGAGGGCCTGGTCGCCGTCGGCCGCCTCGGCGACCACGTCGATCCCGTCGGCGGAGAGGATCATGCCGAAGCCGGTGCGGACCAGGGCCTGGTCGTCGGCGATCACGACGCGCGGGCGATCGGCCTCCACGGGGCTCCCGACACGGGGGTGACCGGCCGTCATGAGGGGTCCCCGGGGAGCGGGTTGCCGGTGGGTGGGGGGCTGTTGGGCGTGTCCGGGGTGGGTGGGGTGCCCACGGGTTGGTGCCGGGTGGGCGGGTGCCCCGTTGGTTGGTTCACGGTGGGCGGGGCCCCTGTGGGTGGGCCCAGTGTGGGTGGGTCTCCGTCGGGCCGGTTCTCGGCGGGGCCGTCGTCGAGCGGTATGACCGTCTGTACGCGGTAGCCGCCGGTCGGGCGGGGGCCCGTCCTGAGGGTGCCGCCGTGGAGGGCGAGGCGTTCGCGCAGGCCGAGCAGGCCCCGGCCCGTGCCGGACGCGGCCGAGGGGGTGGGGGCGCCGCCGGTGTCCGTGACCTCCAGGCGGACCGCCGTGGGCGTGTGGTCCACGGTGACCCGTACGCGGGCGCCCGCGGCGTGTTTGACGGTGTTCGTCAGGGCCTCCTGCACGACGCGGTACGCGGCCAGGTCGGCGCCCGGAGACAGTCGGGACGGGGTACCGGTGACGGCCAGCTCGACGGGGACGCCGGAGGCGCGGACGCGTGAGGTGAGGGCCGGGAGTTGGTCCAGGCCCGGTTGCGGGGCCAGCTCCGTGTCGACGGCCGGCCCTGCCCAGGAATCAGCGGGCCCCGCCCCAGAACCGGCCGGCCCCGCCCCAGAACCGGCCGGTTCTGCCCAACCGGCCGGCCCCGCCCAACCGGCCGGCCCCGCCCAACCGGCCGGCCCCGCCCCAGAACCGGCTGGCCCCGCCCAACCGGTCGGCTGCGCCCAACCGGTCGGCTGCGCCCCGGCGTTCGGGGCGTGATCGTCGTCGGACATGGTCAACAGGCCCATCACATGCCGCAGTTCGGTCATCGCCGTACGGCCGCCCGCCTCGACGGCGAGGAGGGCCTCGCGGGCCCGGTCGGGGGCGACGTCCATCACCTTGCGGGCCGCGCCCGCCTGGATCACCATCACGCTCACATTGTGGGTGACGACATCGTGCAACTCCCGGGCGATACGGGAGCGTTCGTGCTCGACGGCCAGGCGCGTCGCGGCCTGCTGCTGCTCCTGGAGGGCGTGCACGCGCTGCTTCCACGTGTGGATCGCGTTGGCCCCGAGCCCCACGCCGAGCAGGACGAGGAACGGGATCACGCCCGGGGTGACGTACGGGAAGTTCTCCTCGACGAACGCCGCGATCAGGGCGGCGCCCGCCACCAGGCTGGTGAGCGCCCGCAGCCGGTACGGGCTGTGGACGGCCGCGCTGTACGCGGCGACCAGGCACGTCAGGAACGTGTACACGGTCGTTTCGCCCGCCCCCAGACGCTGGTTGAACAGCATCGTCGTGACGATCGCCGCCCAGAACGCGGTCAGCGGGTAGCGGCGGCGTACGAGCAGCGGCAGCGCGGTCAGGGCGGCGAGGAGCAGCTGCCAGCTGTGGGGCGCACCGAGATCCTGTGTCAGGTACGGGGGTGTCGGCAGGGGCGGGGGCGGGGGCAGCACCGGCTCGCCTCCCGGGACCGGCGTCAGCACCTTGTGCGGGATGTGCGGGACCACGCTCACGTCCTGCGACAGCGCGGCGCCCACCGTGCAGGCGGCCAGGAGAAAGGCGAGACACGCGTCGGCCGTCCACGCCCAGCGGGACGGGCGGGGCAGCGGGGCCGTGGCGTGGAGGAGGGACGGCAGCCCGCTCCGCCAGGACCGTGCGAGCGCCGCCCACGCCACCGAAATCCACGGTGGCCCGGCCGATGACGACCGGTCCCGTGTCATCCGGCCCCGTGTCATCCGACCCCATGTCATCCGGCCCCGTGGCGCCGGTGCCACGGTGGTTCCCGCCGCCCGCGCCGCCCCCGTCGCCTTCGTCCGCGTCTCCCCGCCGCCCATGGGATCAGTGTGGCAAGCGGCGACGGCCGTCACATCCGTCGTGGTGGGGACGGGCGGTACATCATCCGCGTACATCTCGGGGATGACGTGCGCGCGGGGTCCGCCCGGTACGGCAGAGGGGTTCGCCGTCGAGGGCGACGACCGGGCGCGGACCCGTCCCTAGCGTCGGGGGCCACACGTCAACCACCTTCCTGGGGAGGCTCCGTGGCCACTACCACGACCCCGTCCACCGCCGCGCCCGCCACCGCCGCCGCGCCCGTCGTCGACATCCGTGAGGTGAGCAGGGCGTACGGCGGTGAAGGGCCGCCGGCGCTCGACGGGGTCTCGCTGCGGGTGCGGGCCGGGGAGGCGGTGAGCGTCATCGGGCCGTCGGGGAGCGGCAAGTCGACGTTGCTCAATCTGATCGCCGGGCTGGACCGGCCGAGTTCGGGGAGTGTCACGGTCGACGGGGTACGGGTGGACCGGCTGAGCGAGGCCGGGTCGGCGCGGTACCGGCGGGCGAAGGTCGGCATGGTCTTCCAGTTCTTCAATCTGCTGGACGACCTGACCGTCGCCGACAACGTGCTGCTGCCCGCCCAGTTGGCCGGCATGGCCAGGGCCGAGGCGCGTCGGCGTGCGGCGGGTCTGCTGGAGTACCTCCGCATCGACCGGCACGCGGACGCGTATCCCGGCAGGCTGTCCGGCGGCGAACGGCAACGGGTCGCCGTAGCACGCGCGTTGATGAACCGGCCGGCGCTCCTGCTGGCCGACGAGCCCACCGGCGCGATCGACACCGCGTCCGGCGACGACGTCCGGACCCTCCTCACCGAACTCAACGCGGACGGCCAGACGATCGTCCTCGTCACCCACGACCTGCGCCTCGCCGAGTCCTGCGCCGACCGGACGGTGGAGCTGGTCGACGGGCGGATCGTGCGCGACACGGTGCGGGACGGCGAGGGGGACGGCGCGCGGCGTGGCGTCGGGAAGGGCGTCAGCGAGGCGGCTCGGGGCCGTGTCGGGGGCGGACACGGCATTCCGGGCGGCTCGGGTGTGGCGGGGGTGGAGCGGTGAGTGCGCTGGGGCGGGTGGTGCGGGCCGGGGTGGGGCGGCGGCGGGTGCAGACCGCGGTGATGGTGCTGACCACGTTGATGGCCGTGACCGCGTCGGTTCTCGCGGTCGGGTTGCTCGTCGCCGCGCGGGCACCCTTCGAGCGGGCCTTCGCGGAGCAGCGCGGCGCGCATCTGACCGGGCAGTTCGACGGTACGAAGGTGACGACGGCGCAGCTCGCGGCGACCGCCGACGCGCCCGGTGTGACGGCCTCGGCCGGGCCCTTCCTGACCCTCTCGGTACGGCCCCGCACCGTCACGGGGTCCGACTTCGTGCCGGCCGGGGTGGATCTGCCACCGCTGACCGTCGTCGGCCGGGAGGACGCGGGCGGGCCTGTCGACGAGATCGACCTGATCGAGGGTTCCTGGGCCACCCGACCGGGCCAGATCGTCCTGGCCACCAGCGGCACACCCCTACGGCCGGGCACCCGCCTGACCGTCCCCGACGCCCCGGGCCGCCCGACCCTGACCGTCGTCGGCATCGCCCGCTCGGTGACCGGCACTGGCGACGCCTGGGTGACTCCGGCACAGGCGGAGGCGCTGGCGGGGAACGGCGCGGAGAGCGGCAACAGCACTGCCGGTAAAGGCGGTTCGGCCTCGTACGAAATGCTCTACCGCTTCCGTCACGCCGCCACCGACGCCGAAGTGGCCGTCGGCCGTGCCTCGGTCGTGGCGGTCGTGCCGGACGGGGCGATGAGTGGGGCGCGGTCGTATCTGACCGTGAAGCAGGAGGAGACGGCGAACGCGATGGCGTTCGTGCCGTTTCTGGCGGCGTTCGGGGTGCTCGGACTGTGTCTGTCGGTATTGGTGATCGGGATCGTGGTCGGTGGGGCCGTGGGGGCGGCCACCCGGCGGATCGGCGTGCTCAAGGCGCTCGGCTTCACGCCCGCGCAGGTCGTACGGGCGTACGTGGCACAGGCGTTGGTGCCGACGGCCGTCGGCTGCGTCCTCGGGGTGGCGCTCGGCAATGCGCTGGCCGTGCCGGTGCTGCACGAGGTCGGGGAGGCGTTCGGCGCGTCGGCCGGGGGGATTCCGGTCTGGGTGGATGTCGTGGTGCCCGGCGCCGCGCTCGTGCTGGTCGCGGGTGCGGCCGTGGTGCCCGCGCTGCGTGCCGGGCGGCTGCGGACGGTGGAGGCGATCGCGGTCGGGGGTGGACCCAGGGCGGCCGGGCGCGGTGGGCCCGGGCGTGGGCGGCTGCTGCGGCACCCCACGGCCAGGCGCTCTATGGCCAGGCGTTCCACGGCAAGGCGCTCTATGGCCAGGCGGTTCACGGCCAGGAACCTCACGGCCAGGTTGCCGTTGCCGCGGGCGGTCGGGCTCGGGCTGGCGCATCCCTTCGCCCGGCCGGCGCGGGCGGCGACGGTGGCCGCGGCGGTCGCCTTCGGGGCCGTGTCCGTCACCTTCGCCGTCGGGCTCGCGCTGACGCTGGGCGCGGTGCAGGAGGGCCGCATGCTCGACTCGGCCGGATCGGTCGTGGTGGAGGCGGGCGGCGGTCAGGGGCCGCCCGGTGCCGAGGTGGTGCGTGCGGACGGGGACAGCGGCGTGGGGCCGAAGGCCGATCCGGAGGCCGTGACCGCCGCACTGCGGGCGCAGGAGGGCACCGGACGCTTCTACGGCACCGCGCAGGCCCAGGCCAGCGCCTCCGGAATCACGGGGGCGACGACCGTCGTGGCGTACGAGGGCGACTCGGCGTGGGGTGCGCCCGAACTGGTCTCGGGGGCCTGGCTCGACGGGCCGGGCCAGGCGGTGGTCACCTCGCGGTTCCTGACGGCCGCCGGGATCGGTGTCGGGGACACGGTGACCCTCACCGAGGAGGGCCGGCGGGCCACCGTACGGATCGTCGGCGAGGCCTTCTTCACCCAGGGCGAGGGCATGGTCCTGCTCACCTCGACCGCCACCCTCACCGAACTCGGGCTCGGCGCGGAGGCGTTGCCGGGCCGGTTCCACGTACGGACCGAATCGGGCACCGATCCGGCGGGATACCTGGACTCGCTGAACCGCGCGCTCGACGAGGCCGGCGTCGCCGCCTTCGCCCGCGCCGACACGGCCGGTTCCTCCAGCGTGATCGTGGCGATGGACGCGCTGATCGGGATGCTCACGCTGATGCTCGTCGTGGTCGCCGGGCTCGGCGTCCTCAACACGGTCGTCCTCGACACCCGCGACCGCGTCCACGACCTCGGCGTCTACAAGGCACTCGGCATGACACCCCGCCAGACCGTCGCCATGGTCGTCACCTCCGTCGCCGGGGTCGGCCTGCTCGCGGGGCTGGTCGCGGTGCCTGCCGGGATCGCGTTGCACCGGGCCGTCACCCCGCTCATGGGCGACGCCATCGGCATGACCCTCCCGGCCACCGACCTCGCCGTGTACGACGGACCCGTGCTCGCGTCCCTCGCGCTCGGCGGGCTGGTCATCGCGGTGACGGGCGCGTTGCTGCCGGCGGGGTGGGCGGCGAGGACGGGTACGGCCGCGGCGCTGCGGACGGAATGAGAGGCCCCTTCGCCCTTCACACGACGGGTGGCCTCAGCCCTTGACCGTCCCCGCCGTCAGGCCGCCCACGACGAAGCGCTGGAGGGCGGCGAAGACGCAGACCACCGGGATGCTGATGAGGGTCGCGGTGGCCATGAGGGCGCCCCAGGCGGTGCCGTGGGTGCCGACGAACGCGTTGAGGAGGACGGTGACGGGCTGGACGGCGGGTTCGGAGGCCAGGGTGAGGCCGAAGACGAACTCGCCCCAGGCGATGAGGAAGGAGAGGGCGGAGACGGCGACCAGACCCGGCGCCGTGATCGGCAGGACCACCCGCAGCAGTACGCCCGCCGGCCCGCACCCGTCGACGAGGGCCGCCTCCTCCAACTCCCGCGGCACACCCCGCAGTACGGGCCGCAGCACGATCACCGCGAAGGGCAGCGTCAGCGTGGTGTCGGCGGCGATCAGACCGATGTACGTGTCGTCGAGACCGGCCCGGCGTTCCAGGATGAACAGCGGGGCCGCCAGCACGATGCTGGGCGGGAGTTGGGCGATCAGCAGGGCGAGCACCATGGTTCCGGAGCCACGCATGCGGACGCGGGCGAGGGCGTAGGCGAGGGGGACGCCCAGGAGAAGGGTCAGGGCGACCACTCCGCAGGAGATGACCAGGCTGTTGAGCAGGGCGCGCAGGAGAGCGTCGTCGGAGAGCGCGGTCGAGTAGTTCTGCGTGGTGGCGGGGGTCGGGAACCAGTTCGGGGTCTCGGCGAGGATGCGGTCCGGCGGGGTGAGGCTGGTGTTGACCATCCAGTAGACGGGGAGGAGGAAGACGGCGCTGATCAGCGCGGCGACCGTGGTGAGCAGCCAGGACTGCTCACTTCCGGCTCGGTGCTTCACGCCGCCTCCCCCTCCCCGCGCAGCCGCCGTACGTACGACACACCCGCCGCCAGCGGCACGAGCAGCAGCAACAGCCCCGCCGCCGCACCCTCGCCGAAGCGGAAGAACTTGAAGAAGACCTCGTAGACATAGACCGACAGGACGCTGGTGGCGTCGACCGGGCCGCCGCCCGTCATCACGAAGACGATGTCGAAGACCTTGAACGTGTAGACGAGGCCGAGGAGAAGCACGGTCACCGAGACGGGCCGCATCAGCGGGACGGTGATCCAGCGGAACCGCTGCCAGGCGTTCGCGCCGTCGAGGGCGGCGGCCTCGTGGAGTTCCGGGTCGATGGTGTGCAGGCCGACCAGGAGCAGCAGCATGTTGAAGGGCACGCCCACCCAGACGTTGGCGAGGATCACGCCGGCCAGGGCGGTGGCGGGGTCGATGAGCCAGTCGTGGGCGAGGGCGTCCGGGCCGATCGCGCGGAGCAGCGCGTTGTAGGCGCCGGCGTCCTGGTCGAGCATCCAGCGGAAGAGGGTGCCGCTGACCACCGGGGGCAGCAGCCAGGCCACCAGGAGGAGGGAGCGGAACAGGCCGTTGAGGGGGAACGGCCGGGCGAACAGCAGGGCCAGGGCGAAGCCGATCGTGAACTGGAACAGCAGCGAGCCCGCCGTGAAGACCAGCGAGAGGCGTACGGCGTGCCAGAAGTCCGGGTCGGTGACGGTCGTCCGGTAGTTGTCGAGGCCCACGAACGGTGGGGAACCACCGAGGAGTTCGGACAGGCGTACGTCGTGCACGGACGTCCAGACGTTGTAGAGCAGCGGGTACGCCAGGACGAGGGCCAGGAAGACCAGGCCGGGGAGGGAGAAGAGGTAACCGGCACGTCGGCGGCGGATGGCGAGGGAGGCCACAGGGCGCAGACGGGGGCGCGTACGGCGGTGACCGGGCCGGGGCCGGAACCGTTTCATCGCCGCTCCGGGAGGAGCGACCCGTCCTGGACCGGCCGCCGCGTCGAGAGGGTTCCCGGAGGACCGGGCCGGCCTCCTCTCCTCGCTCCTCCTCCCGCCGCTCCTGCGGTCACCGTGCCTCCAGGGCCTTGTCGAGCTTCGCGGCGGTGGTCCTGGCGACGGCCGACGGGGACGCCGTGCCGGTGAGTACGGACTGTTCGGCCTCGGCGACGGCCTGGGAGGCGTCGCCGTAGCCCGGGCCGTACTGGCGTGGGCGGGCGAGGGGCAGCTGGCTGAGGAAGAGCCGCAGGGCCGGGTCGGAGGACCAGGTGCCGGTGTCCGCGAGGTCCTTGCGGGCGGGGAGGTTGCCGAGCGCGACCAGGTACGGCACCAGGGCCGAGGGCCGCTGGGTGTACTCCAGGACCTGCCACGCCTTGTCCTGGTGGTCGCTGCTCGCCATCACCACCCAGTTCTCGCCGCCCAGGCAGGTCGCCGACTCCCTGTCGCGGGGCAGCGCGACCACGCCGTACTCCACGTCCGTCTTCTTGATGGTCGGCAGCTGCCACGGGCCGTTGATCTGCATCGCGGCCCGCCCGTTGACGAACCGGGTGTTGACGTCCTGCTGCGTCCAGCCCACGCACTGCTCGGACAGCGAGCCCTTGGCGACGAGGTCGTCGAGGAAGGCGAGCGCGGTCGCGCCGTACGTCGCGAAGGTGTCCAGGTCGCCGCCGGCCTGCCACAGGAACGGCAGGAACTGGAACACGCCCTCCTCCGTCCTGATCGCGCTCATCGCGAGACCGAACCGGTCCCCGCTGGTCAGCCGCCCAGCCGTGTCGGCGAGCTGGTCCCAGGTGGTCGGCGGCTCCACCCCGGCGGAGTCGAGCATCCGGGTGTTGTAGTAGAGGGCGAGGCAGTTGCTGTTGTTGGGGATGCCGAGGCTCTTGCCTTCGACCTGGCAGCCGTCCCAGGGGCCCTTGTAGTACTGGTCCGCCTGACCCCAGTCCTCGACCTGTTCGGTGAGGTCGGCCAGCAGGCCGCTGCCGGCGAGCGAGTTCATGGAGACGTTGTCGACGATCGCGATGTCCGGGAGGTCGCCGGAGACCGCGCCCAGGGTGATCTGCCGTTCGAGGTCGGCGAAGGGGAACGTACGGCGTTCGATGCGTACGCCGGGGACCTCGGCCTCGATGTCCTTGATCAGCCGGGTGAAGGCGGACTGGAAGTTGTCCAGGGTGAAGTAGTCCCACCAGGTGAGGGTGACCGTGCCGCTCTCCTTGTCCGAGCCGCAGGCGGCCAGCGCGGAACCGAGACCGAGGGCGGCGGCGCCCGCACCGGCGGCGCGCAGGAGACCGCGGCGGTCGACGGGGTAGGACATGCTCTGCTCCCTGGGGATGGGTGGGGACGGCGAGGGTGTGTGGGGCGGGTCGGGGGTGGCGTGGTGGCTTGGAAGGTGTGCGGGCGGCGGGTCGTGGGTTGCGGGCTTGGTGGGCGGGGGCTCAGAAGTCGGAACCCGGCAGGTCTGGCAGATCCGGTAGGTCGGGGAACTGGTCGAGGTCCGGGAACTCCCGTTCGGGCTCGGAGCCGGGGACCGGGCGGCAGGGACCGGTGCTGTCCCGGAGGGAGATCAGGGGTTTGAGGAGGACGTGCCGGGGTGCCGAGTCCGGCGCGGTGAGGCGGCGGACGATCAGGTCGACGGACACCCGGCTCATCTCCCGGGCGGGGATCTCGGCGGCGGTGAGCTGCGGGTTCACCTGTTCCGCCCAGTGGCCGGCGGCCACGCCGACGACCGAGAAGTCGCGCGGGACGTTGCGGCCCCGCCGGAGGAGGCCGCGGTAGAGGCCCTCCAGCGCGGCCTCGTTCATGGTGACGAGGGAGGTGGTTGCCGGGTCGTCCAGCAGGATCCGCTCCAGGACGGCCTCGCCGGCGGTGACCTCGTCGTCGCAGAGGTAGGCGTGCGGGGTGAGCACCTGCTCCGCCATGGCCTTGGTGTAGCCCTCCAGGCCGAGGTGGGCGAAGCCGTAGCCGCTCTGGAAGAGCTGTTCGGACCTGTTCACGAAGGCGATTCTGCGGTGGCCCAGGTCGGCCAGGTGATACACGCAGCCCCGGGCCAGCCCCGCGAAGTCCAGGTCGACCCAGCTCGTCTCCTCCGCCCTGCTGTTCCGGCCGATCGTCACGAACGGGAACCCGGTCCTCGCCAGGTGCTCCAGCCGGTCGTCCTCCAGCTTGATCTCCATCACGATCACCCCGTCGACCCGGCCCCCGTCCACCATCCGCCGGAACGAGCTGTCGCCCGCGCGGTCGGCGGGAGACAGCAACACGTCGTAGTCGTACGTCGTCGCCGCCTCCGCCACCCCACCGATGAACGCCAACTGCATGCCGGTGTAGTCACGGTTCCGGCCGGCGGGGGGATAGACGAGGCCGAGGGTGTGGACGGAGGGCGTGAAGGAGGGGGTGGGGGCAGGGGTGGCGGCGGAGGTGAGGTGACCGGTCATCGTCAGGTGGCCGGGAGGGGCTGTTCGGCCCAGATGGTCTTGCCGGTGGAGGTCTGGCGGGTGCCCCAGCCCTGCGTGAGCTGGGCGACCATGTGGAGGCCGCGGCCGCCCTCGTCGTAGGCGCGGGCGCGCCGGAGGTGGGGCGCGGTGCTGCTGGCGTCGGAGACCTCGCAGATGAGGGTGCGGTCACGGATGAGCCGGAGGCCGATGGGGACGGCGCCGTAGCGGATGGCGTTGGTGACCAGTTCGCTCACCACCAGTTCCGTGACGAAGGCCGCTTCCTGCAGGCCCCACACGGCCAGTTGGCGCGACGCCTGCGCCCGGGCGTCCGCGACGATCGCCGGGTCGGACGGCAGGGACCACGCGGCGACCTGATCCGTGTGCAGCGCGCGCGTGCGGGCCAGAAGCAGCGCCACATCGTCGGCGGGGGTCTCGGGCAGCAGCGCCTTGAGCACGGTGTCGCAGGTGACCTCCAGTGAGGAGACGGGCGCGGACAGAACCTCGCACAGCCGGTCCTGGCCCAGACCGATGTCGTGGTCGCGGGCCTCGACCAGGCCGTCGGTGTAGAACGCGAGGAGACTGCCCTCGGGCAGTTCCACCTCGGTCGACTCGAACGGCAGACCACCGACCCCCAGCAACGGGCCCGGCGAGAGCTTCACCACCTCGACCGTGCCGTCGGGATACAGCACCGCCGGCGGCGGATGCCCCGCGCTGGCGAGGGTGCAGACCCGCGAGACCGGGTCGTAGACGGCGTACAGACAGGTCGCGCCGATCTCGGCGGCGGATGGCATCTCCAGGTCCTCGGGGATGCTCTCGTCGTCGTAGGTGAGGTGGGTGACGAGGTCGTCGAGGTGGGTGAGCAGCTCGTCCGGCGGGAGGTCGACGTCGGCGAGCGTACGGACCGCCGTGCGCAGCCGGCCCATGGTCGCGGAGGCGTGCAGTCCGTGCCCGACGACATCGCCGACGACCAGGGCGACCCGGGTGCCGGAGAGCGGCACCACGTCGAACCAGTCGCCGCCGACCCCCGCCCCCGAACCGGCCGGCAGATAGCGGTACGCCACCTCGACCGCCGCCTGCTTGGGCAGCTCGCGGGGGAGCAGACTGCGTTGCAGGGTGAGCGCGTTGGTACGTTCGAGGGTGTACCGGCGCGCGTTGTCCACGCCCACGGCCGCCCGGCCCGCGAGGTCCTCGGCGAGCACCAGGTCGTCCTGCTCGAAGGGCTTCGAACCGTTCCGGCGGGCGAAGAACGCCACCCCGAGCGTGACCCCCCGGGCCCGCAGCGGCGTGGACATGACCGAGTGGAACCCGAAGCGCCGGACGCGGTCCTTCCGCGCCCCGTCCTGGGTGACCCACCGCAGGTAGTCGGGGTCGTCGACCCCGCTGATCAGCGGTTTCCCGCTGGCGAGCGCGCGGGCGGGCGGGGAGAACGGCGGATAGGCGTCGAGCCCGCCGAGCGGCACGGCGGCTTCCGGTACGCCCTCGTACGTGGACTGGTGCGCGGCCCGGCGCAGCGCGACGGCGGTGTCGAGCGGTCCCGGGGCCGGTTCCTGGCCGCGCAGCACCGAGTCGAGCAGGTCCACGCTGACGAAGTCGGCGAGCCGGGGGACCGCCAGATCCGCCAGCTCCTGGGCCGTGCGGGTCACGTTCAGGGTGCTCCCGATCCGGGTGCCGGCCTCGTTCAGCAGCGCCAGCCGCTGCCGGGCCCAGTGCTCCTCACTGCTGTCGAACGTCGCCGTGCCGACAGCGCACACCTCGCCCGTGACGGGGTCCCTGACCGGCCACATCTCGGTGATCCAGGCCTGCTGACGCGAGGAGGAAGGGCCGGGCGACGTGTGCTCGTAGCGCATGGGCCGCCCCTGGTCGGCCACCTGCTGGACGAGCCGCAGAAACCCCTCCTCGGCCGCCTCCCCCGGGGGTTCCCCCGACCTCGCGGTGTCCAGCCGGTATCCCTCCGGCCCCCTGGTGAACGTCGACATGCTGAGCGGGGACTGCGTGTGCGACCACTCGACCATCCGCCGGTCGCGACCCGCCTCGGACGCCTCGGACGCCTCGGACGACCTGGACGCCCCGGAGGGGGCGGTGGGGGCGGTGAGGTCGGCCGGGGTGGTGGCCGTGATGACGAAGGCCCGCGCCTCCCCGTCGGCGCCCAGCGAGGGTGAGCAGTGCAGGGTCAGCTGGACTGGGTGACCGTCCCGGTGTCGCAGCACCGCCGTACCACTACCGCCCCACCCCGGGCGGACGTCCGGCGCGTCGTACTCGTCGACCAACTCGGCCGCCGCCCGCCCCACCACGTCCGCGGCACGGTGGCCCAGCAGCCGTCGAGCCCCCTCGCTCCAGCCCGTGACGAGGCCCTGGGGGCTGACGGTGGCCGTGGCGGTTTCGGCCGCGTACGCGGAGTGACCGGATGCCCGATCGGAAACCGGCCTGGCTGTATCCATTCCCTGCTCAATTCGCGCCGGACGTGTCACTCATAGTCCTCAGCCTGCGCGCTGCGCCAGAAACGGACAAGTCGGACCCGCCTTCGGAGTGTGAGGGGCCGCGGACCGAATCTTGTACGAGCTCTTACCTTGGCTGGCTCTCTCCTGTCCCTCGCTTGTCCTCGCGCTGTTCGACCGGATCGAACAGTGGTGTTCGGCACCCGTCGAAGCAGCCGGTGGGTGCCGAGTCCCACGATCAGCCGACCTCCGCGAGGTGTAGCCAGCATGTCTTCCCGTGTCATACGCAGTGCCGTCATACGCAGTGCCGTCATACGCAGTGCCGTCATACGTGGTGCCGTCGTACGGAGAGCCGCACTGGCCGGAGTCGCCGCCTTCACCGTCCTCACGGTCGCCTCCTGCGCCGACGGCGACAGCGGTACGGAGTCGAAGGGCACTACGACCGTCGACGCCTCGCCCCAGGCCGACGCGAAGGACGACGCGAAGGCCGGGGAGAAGGACGACGCGAAGGCCAAGGAGAAGAAGGGAGGCGCCCACTGGGGTTACGAGGGTGCCGACGGGCCCGCGAACTGGGCGACCCTCGCCGAGGACTTCGAGGCGTGCGAGGCCGGCAAGGAGCAGTCCCCGATCGACCTGGACGACGACAAGGCCGTCGAGGCGCCGGTCAGCAAGGCGATCACCATCGACTACCGGCCCGTCACCGCGGAGCTGGTGAACAACGGCCACACCGTCCAGGCCAACGTCTCCGAGGGCAGCGGGATCGTCATCGACGGCACCTCCTACGACCTCAAGCAGTTCCACTTCCACCTCCCGAGCGAGCACACCGAGGACGGCGAGCACGCCGAGATGGAGGTCCACTTCGTGCACGCGAACCAGGACGGGGCGCTCGCGGTCGTGGGCGTGCTGATGGAGGCGAGGGCCGGCGACTCCGCATTCTCCGACCTGTTCGCGAAGCTGCCCGCCGAGGAGGGCGCCACGGAGAGGATCACCAAGTCCTTCGACCTCACCGCGTTCCTGCCGGGCGACCGCGACCAGTACCGGTACGACGGCTCCCTGACGACCCCGCCCTGCGCCGAGGGCGTCAAGTGGACCGTGCTGAAGGAGGAGGTGCCGGTGTCGCCGGGCGAGGTGGCCGCGTACGAGGAACTGTTCCCGAAGAGCAACCGGCCGACCCAGCCGGTGAACGACCGCGAAGTCACTGTCGTGGAGGACTGACCTCGCGGTTCCGGGATCCGGGGGCCGGGGTCCGCGTCGCGGAGTCCGCGTACCGGGGGCCCGGGATCCCGGAAGGCGCCCCGCGCACCCACGAGGTGCGCGGGACGTCCG
>NZ_JBHVDX010000013.1:0-87115 GCF_042802555.1 Streptomyces sp. NPDC057474
TTCGCGGGCCGGCCCGGACGTTTTTCGTGCACGGTGACCACAGTTGGGTACCGCTCCCGCAACCCCGACGGCAAGGCCATGATCAAGGCCGCCGCGTACGTCGCCCCGCCCGAGGAACCGGACGCGGAGTACCCGTTCCAGCTCACCACCGGACGGACGCCGTCTCGGCGGGCGACGCGGAACGCTTGGTCTCGGCGAGGGCGAGTCGGTCGAGGTCCGCTCGCGCCGGGGCGCCCTGCGGGGACGGCTTCGGGTCGCGGACGTACGGCCCGGCGTGCTGTTCGTGCCCTTCCACTACGGCTACTGGGACACACCCTCCGGGGTGGGCCCCGGCGAGAAGACCCCTCCGCGGGCGGCGAACGAGACGAACCTCACCGCCTGGGACCCCGCCTCCGAGCAGCCTCTGTTCAAAACAGCCGCCGCGGCCCCGACCCCGGTCACCGCCCGGACCACGGACCACTGAGCCGCGCCGGGGCACTCACGCACGTCGGCGCCCTCTCACTCCGCCGGGCGGGCGTCCTCCGGGGCCCCGATCCAGCGGCTCGCCTCGACATCGGCGGAGGTGTCCCGCAGCAGGGTGGGGGCGATGACGAGTTCCTCGACGACCGTCCGCTGCGGGAGCGTGGCGCATAGCAGTACGGCCCGCGCCACGTCCTCCGGCTGCACCATGGCCGCCCGCTGCTCCTCGCTCGGCGGGGCGGCGCGGCTGTCCAGGATCGGGGTGTTGACCTCGCCGGGGAGGATGCGGGTGGCGCGGACGAGGTCGTTGCGGAAGGTGTTGTGCAGATACGTCATGAAGTTCCGCACGCCCGCCTTCGCCGCACCGTAGGGGGCTCCGCCGAGGAGAGTGGGCCGTATCGCGGCGAGCGAGGAGATCGTGATGATCGAGCCGCCGCCGCGCTCCAGCATGTCCGGGAGGACGGCCTGGGTGAGCAGATAGACCGCGGTGAGGTTGACGCCCATGACGGCGTTCCACTCGTCCTCGCCGATCCAGCGGACGTCGACCACTCTGCCGGCGCCGCCCGCGTTGTTGATCAGGATGTCCACGGGCCCGGCGACCTCCCGGGTCCAGTCGACCAACTCCCGCACCTCGTCGGCGTTCTCGACGTGCGTGGAGTGGGTGAACGCCGTGCCTCCGGCGTCCTCGATGACGGCGGCGACCTCGTCGAGGATGTGCTGCCGGCGTCCGACGAGGACCACGCTCGCGCCCTCCTCGGCGAGCATCAGCGCCGTCTCCCGGCCGATGCCGGTGCCGGCCCCGGTGACCAGCGCGGTCTTTCCGTCGAGCAGTCCCGTCCGCTGTCCGTCGCGGTTTCCCATGCCCGTCAGCCCTCCCAGCCGTGGGCGCGCCCCACGCGCCCTCAGGAGTGAGGATGCCCCTCCCCCGAGGCCCGTGGGGAGGGTGCGTCAGCGGGCAGGGAGCCGGACGCCCAGCTCGGCCGCCGCCGACCGCAGCAGCGGGACCATGGCGACGAGGTCGTCCATGCCGCGGCGGAAGGCGGGCGCGGCGGTGGAGAGTGCGGCGAAGACGGTGCCGTCGGGTCTCAGGATCGGGACCGCCACGGCGCGCAGGCCCGCGTGGTGTTCCTCGTCGGCCGTGGCGTAGCCGAGTTCGGCGGCGCGGGCGACCTGGGCACGCAGGACGTCGCGGTCGGTGATGCTGTTCGGTCCGTGCGGGGTCAGCTCGACGCGATCGAGGAGGTCGGTGCGTACGTCGTCGGGGGCGAAGGCCAGGAGGACCTTGCCCATCGAGGTGCAGTGCAGCGGTCCGTGGCGGCCCGGCTCGCTGCGGACGCCGACCGGCAGGGGGCCGTCCACGTAGTGCACGTACAGGTGCCGGGTGCCGTCGAGGACGGACATCAGGGTGGCTTCCTCGGTCTGCCGCGTCACGCGCTGCATCACGGGGAGGGCGGTGCCGGCGAATCCGTACACCTGGCCCGCCTGCTGGCCGAGTCGGAAGAGCCTGAGGCCCGGTTTGTAGCGCTTGCCGTCGGCCTCGAACTCCACCAGGCCCTCGCGGCAGAGGGAGTTGACCAGTCGGTGGGCCGTGCTGACGGGGACGCCGCTGGCGCGGGCCAGTTCGGACAGGGTGATGCCGTGCGGGTGCTCGCCCACCAGGACGAGCAGCCGGATCGCCCGTCCGACCACATCCGCCGGGACCTCGCTGTCACTCACAGCGGCAAATTACCACTGGACGGAAAGACCTCCCACTCAGCGGTGCCCTCAGCGGTGTCATTCGGCACTCCCGCACGGCACACGGCACCACCCGGCGGTTGACATCGCCCGCCCGCCACACCCACGATGTTTTCCATTGACCAGAAAGCCTTTCCATTCAATGGGAAAACCAGGGAGCCGTGTATGACTCAGCGAGTGCTCATCACCCGGCCCGCCCTTCCCGGCGGCGGCCTGGACCGGCTGGCGGGCCGGGCGGAGCCGGTGTGCTGGGACGGGCCCGGCAAACCCGAACCGGCCGAGCTGCAAGCCCTCGCCCCCGGGGCGACCGGCATCCTCTGTCTGGGCAACGACCGGGTGGACGCCGCCCTGCTGGACGCCGCCGGGCCTTCGCTGAAGGTGGTAGCGCTGGCCAGCATGGGATACGACGGCGTGGACCGGGACGCGGCGGCCGAGCGGGGTGTCGTGGTCACGCACACCCCCGGCGTCCTCGCCGAGACCACCGCCGATCTGACCTTCGCGCTCGTCCTGATGGCCCGCAGGCTGCTCGGCGCCGCCGGCGACTCGCTCACCGCCGGGCAGTGGGACGTGCCCCGCATGGGCGACCACCTGGGTCTGGACGTGTACGGCGCCACGCTCGGCATCGTCGGGTACGGCCAGATCGGGCGCGCGGTGGCCCGGCGGGCCCATGGCTTCGGCATGCGGGTGCTGCACCACAGCCGGTCCGCACGCGAGGACGCGCTCTCCACGCCGGTTGACCTGCCCACCCTGCTCGCCGAGTCCGACGTGGTCTCGCTCAACGTCCCCCTGACTCCGCAGACCCGTCACCTCATCGGCGCCGCCGAGCTGGCGGCAATGAAGCCGACCGCGACCCTGGTCAACACCGCGCGGGGCGGTGTCGTCGACGAGGACGCACTGCTCGAGGCGCTACGGGACGGGACCATCCACTCCGCAGGCCTGGACGTCTTCGAACGCGAGCCGATGGGCGCCGAGCTGTCGCCGCTGGTCGGCGAACCCCATGTGGTGGCCCTCCCCCATGTCGGCTCGGCCACCGAGGCCACGCGGGCCGCGATGGTGGACCTCGCGGTCGACAACATCCTCGACGTCCTCGCCGACGGCCCGGCGAGGACTCCGCTGCCGGGCAGCGCGGCGCGCCCCGCGACACCGGCATCCGATGCCACGCCCCGGCCAGGCACAGGCGCGATCCCGCCCAGCGCACCGACACCCGACGACGCGGCCCGGCCCGGCACGTCGAGCCATACCTGAGAGGACGCCCCCATGAGCCACCCCCTCTTCGACGTCACCGCCAAGGTCGCCCTGGTCACCGGGTCGAGCCGCGGCATCGGCCGGGCGCTGGCTGCCGGCCTCCTGGAGGCCGGTTGCACGGTCGTCCTCAACGGCCGGGACACCGTCGCCCTGGAGACCGCCCGCAAGGAGCTGGCCGGCGCCTTCGGCGAGGCGGTCCTCGCGGAGGCGTTCGACGTCACCGACTCCGCCGCGGTCGCCGCCGCCGTCACCCGGATCGAGGACCGGACCGGCCCGATCGACATCCTGGTCAACAACACCGGAGCCCAACGCCGGGCCCCGTTCCTCGACTTCACCGACGAGGACTGGCACGGCCTGCTCGACACCAACCTCACCAGCGCCTTCCTCGTGGGCCGCGAGGTCGCCCGCCGTATGGTCCCCCGGGGCCGCGGCAAGATCATCAACATCTGTTCGCTGCAGAGCGAGGCGGTACGTCCCGGCATCGCTCCCTACTCGGCGACCAAGGGCGGCCTGAAGATGCTCACCAAGGGCATGTGCGCCGACCTCGGGCCGCACGGCATCCAGGTCAACGGCATCGGCCCCGGCTACTTCGACACCGAACTGACCTCCGCGCTGGTCGCGGACGAGGAGTTCAGCGCCTGGGTGCGGGGGCGGACCCCCGCAGGCCGCTGGGGCAAGGTCGAGGACCTGGTCGGTGCCCTGCTCTTCCTCTCCTCACCTGCCTCCGACTTCGTCAACGGGCAGCTGCTGTACGTCGACGGCGGCATGCTGTCTGTCCTGTGACCCGGCCGACCCCTCAAGGAGTCCCCATGCACGCGTGTGTTGTCCACGGAGCCGGCGATCTCCGGGTCGAGGAGCGGCCGTACGACGGTCCCGCGCCCGGTGAGATCGCGGTCGCCGTCGCCCTCGGTGGGATCTGCGGTTCCGATCTGCACTACTACCACCGGGGCCGGGTGGGTGACTTCGCGGTGAGCGAGCCCATGGTGCTCGGCCACGAGGTGGTGGGCCATGTCGCCGAGCTCGGGCCCGGCGTCGAGGGGCCGGACGCTCCGGCGGTGGGCGCGGCCGTCGCGATCCATCCCGCCACGCCCTGCGGGGTCTGCCCCGAGTGCGCGCGCGGCACGCGCAATATCTGCGCGCACACCCGCTATCTGGGCAGCGCGGCCCACACCCCGCACGTGCAGGGCGGTTTCGCCCAGGTCATCGCCGTGCCCGCCGACCAGGTCCGGGCGCTGCCGCCCGGACTCGACCTGCGCCGTGCCGTGCTCGCCGAGCCGCTGTCGGTGGCACTGCACGCCGTCCGCCGTGCGGGCGAGGTGAGCGGCAAGCGGGTGCTGGTCACGGGGGCCGGTCCGATCGGCTGTCTGGTCGTGGCGGCGCTGCGGCACGCCGACGCCGCCGAGGTCGTCGTCAGTGATCTCCACGAGGAGCCGCTGCGGATCGCCGGCGAGATGGGCGCCACCGCCACCGCACGGGCGGACCGACCCGACGATCCCGCCTGGGCCGGTGTCTTCGACATCGCCGTGGAGGCGTCCGGGGCGCCTGCCGGGCTGCGGAGCTGCGTGGAGCGGGTGCGGCGCGGCGGCACCGTGGTCATGCTCGGGCTGCTGCCGCCCGGGGAGATCGGGCTGCTCGGCAATGTCGCGGTCACCCGTGAGCTCGAACTGCGCGGGTCCTTCCGCTTCGACACCGAGTTCGACGAGGCCCTGTCGCTGCTGGCCCAGGGCCTCCCTGTCGACCCGGTCGTCACGCACACCTTCCCGTTGGAGCGGTCCGCCGCCGCGTTCGACACGGCTCAGGACCGCACGGTCGCCTCCAAGGTGCTGCTGGATCTCTCCGGGGAGGTGCGAGCGGGCGTCACACCTCGGTGAACGTCCGCATCAGGTTGGTGCTGGTGCCCCGTGTCGACTGTTCGGCGACCGAGCCGGAGGCGACGTTGCCGCCGCCGTCGAGGACGAGTCCCGTGGTGCGGTTGGCGAGGGATTGACTTGCACCTCAGGCTGAAGCCCGAGGATTCTGGCCTTCTCGATCGTTGCTGTGCCGCTACGCGGCACGGGGTTCGGTCGGGAATCCGTGGCTTCCTGTTTCTTCACGCTGTGGGGACGATGGCGGTGCGGATCCGGGAGGCGTTGGGCCCGCTGTTTGAGGACGAGGCGTTCGCCGGAGCGTTCGCCGTCCGGGGACGTCCGGCTGTCTCGCCGGGGGCGTTGGCTCTGGTGCCGGTGTTGCAGTACGCGGAGGGGCTGACCGATCGGCAGGCCGCCGACCAGGTGCGGGCCCGGATGGACTGGAAGTTTCTGCTCGGCCTGGAGCTGGATGATCCCGGGTTCGATGCCTGCGTGCTGAGCCCGACAACGGCCTCGCGCGGAGCCGCGACCCCTGCCACGGCCCTGGTCACCCTCGGCCTTGGTCGACGCCTGGCCGTCCTCCGCATCCGCCTCCTCCACGAGGGGAAGACGCTCCGCGCCAACGCGCGCCCGCCACAACGGGGCACGACGGACGGGTCAGACGGGCTTCGGACGGGCTCCGCCGTCGTCCCCCGGACGTTCGACGGCGGCGGTCACCGCGTCCTGCGACGCCTGTTGCTCGTCGAACGCGTCGATTCCCCACGCGCCCGCATGAGGGCCGAACTCGTTCTCCGCCGCCTGGGCGACCAGGCGGGCGTTCCGGGCGCGTGCCTCCGGCCCGTCCGGCAGGTGGTAGTCCTCGCCGGCCCGCGCGGAACTGGCCTGCACCTTCGTGGCGGCGGCCAGCCGTCGGCTCACGTACCGGTCGAGCGCGTCGGGTACGTCGGACGGTGCCGCGCCGACGAGGCAGTCGCCGAGTACGGCCGCGTCGACCAGTGCCTGCGCCGCGCCCTGGGCCTGGAACGGCACCATCGCGTGGGCGCTGTCGCCGAGCAGGGTGACTCGCCCGATGTTCCAGCGGGCGAGCGGGGCGCGGGTGTGGATGCCGTGGCGGAGCACCGTCCCCGTCCGTCCCAGGATGTCGCGCACCCGGGGGTCCCACCCGTCGAACGCGCGCAGGTGCTCCCCCGGCTCGGCCCGAGCGGTCCACGACTCCTGCGCCGCCTGGGTCCCGATGACGCCCACGACGTTGAGCAGTTCCCCGCGACGCACCCAGTAGTGCACGAAGTGCCGTCCCGGCCCGAGCCAGATCGCGTACTCCGGGAGGCCCAGGCCGGCCACCTCGCCGGCGGGCAGCAGGGCCCGGTAGGCAGCGGTCCCCGAGAACAGGGCCTCGTCGACGCCGAACAGCCACTGGCGGGCCGAGGACCGTACCCCGTCCGCGGCGACGACCAGGTCCGCCTCCAGGTGCTCCCCGCCGACCGTCGTCACGCGCGCGGACTTGTCGTCCTGCCCGATGCCCACGACCACGGTGTTCAGGCGCACCGACTCGGGCGGCACGGCGGCGGCCATGGCCTGGTGCAGATCGGCCCGGTGGACCTGGAGGTACGGCCCCCCGAACGCGCCCTCGGCCTCGCGCCCCAGCGCGTAATGGCAGATCTCGCCGCCGTCGGACCACGTGCGGAAGCTCAGCCGGGACGGCCGGGTGGCCCGTGCGGCGACCGCGTCGAGCAGGCCGAGCCGGCGCAGGACGCGGGTGGCGTTGGGCGCGAGCTGGATCCCCGCACCGATCTCGGTGAACCGCGGCGCCTGCTCGACGAGCGTCACCTCGCACCCCGTGCGCCGCAGACTCAGTGCCGCGGCCAGTCCCCCGATACCCGCCCCCACGACGATCGCCCTCATGTCCCACCTCAGGTCGACGTCTCCTCACGCTACCGGCGGACGAGGACCCGAGGCAGGCGCGCGACGACGCGAAATCGCCGCGCGCCGACGCTCAGAGCGGGGTCCGCTCCACCGGAATCCACAGCTCCGCGTCCGCCTGAGCCGCGTCCTGCGACAGCCGGGTCCGCAGGATCTCGGGGCCCGGGCGGCTCCGGTACGGATTGGACGGGAACCACTGGGTGAACACATCCCGCCACAGATACTGGAGCGCCTGCGGGAACGGCCCGGAGTTCTCGAAGACGGCCCAGGTCCCGGCCGGGACGGTGAGCTCGTCCATGCCGTCGGGCACGGCGGCGCGGGTCACCGCCCCGTGGAAGTAGTCGAGTTCGGTCCCCTCCGCCCGGCTTTCGGCGAGATTGTCACTGACCGAGACGATCCCCTGCGGCTCCTGGTCGGAGAGGCTCTCGATCTGGCGGAGCGTCTCCTGGCCGATGCTCCGGATGAAGTCGGCGATCGCCGGGTTCACCCCCTCGTGCACGAGTGGGACTCGGGCCTTCCTCCCGACCACCCGGAACTCCTCCCTCTCCACGACCCGGTATCGCATGCTGCTGCTCCCTTCGACGACGAGGCGGAAGGACATCCGGGGCTGGGACCGCAGACTCGCGCCGGTCCGCCGGGCCTCCCCGGGGCCGACGCCGTGCAGGGCGCGGAACGCCCGCGCGAACGCCTCCCCCGAGCCGTAGCCGTAGCGCACCGCGATCTCCAGCAGGGTCCGCTCGTCGGCCAGCACCTCGGCGCCGGCTACCGTCAGCCGCCGGCGCCGCACGTACTCCGACAGCGGCATGCCCGCGAGCGCGGAGAAGAGCCGCCGCAGGTGGTACTCCGACGTCACCGCGATCCGTGCCAGTTCGGCCACCTCGATCCGCTGGTCGAGATGGCGCTCGATGTGCTCCATGGCCTGGTTCAGCCGCTCCAGCACCCCGGTCTCCTTCCTTTCGATCACCACGCTAGGGAGGAACCACCTTGCCGGACCCGACATTCTGTGCCCGCTCCGGTCGGGTGAGCGTGAGCGTGGGCGTGAGCGTGGGCGTGAGCGTGGGCTTGGGCGGGTGAGCGTGGGCGGGTGAGCAGTGATGGCCGGCTGGGGGCGAGACCGACGTTCGATCAGCGGTTTGTTGAGACGTCCTGACATACCCGTTGACATCCCCGAGGAGCGGCTCCATAGTCATGCCACTAGAGCGCACTAGTAAAGCGCGCCAGCGGCCGGACCACAGGTCCGCACACCCACCCTGACCAGCACAGCGAGGTGCGAGGGACATGCACAGACACCATCGAGTCGCCGCTCTGACCGCCACCGTTCTGGCCGGCGCCCTGTTCGCCGCCGGCTGCTCCAGCGGTTCCGGCGGCAAGAAGTCCGAGGAGGGCGGGGACACGGCGGCCGCGGGCAAGGCCGACAGCCCCCGGATGACGGTCGCGATGATCACCCACGCGGCCCCCGGCGACACTTTCTGGGACCTCATCCGCAAGGGCGCCGAAGCCGCTGCCGCCAAGGACAACATCAAGCTCGTCTACTCCAGCGACCCGAGCGCCGGCAATCAGGCCAACCTCGTGCAGAACGCCATCGACCAGAAGGTCGACGGCATCGCGCTCACCGCCGCCAAGCCGGACGCCATGAAGGACGCCGTGGCCAAGGCCACCGCCGCGGGCATTCCCGTCGTCGGCTTCAACTCCGGTCTGGACGACTGGAAAAACCTCGGCATGCTGGAGTACTTCGGCCAGGACGAGAACATCGCCGGCCAGGCCTTCGGCGAACGCCTCGACGAATCAGGCGCCAAGCACGCCCTCTGCGTCATCCAGGAACAGGGACATGTCGCCCTCGAGGCCCGCTGCGCCGGCCTCAAGAAGGGCTTCAGCGGCACCACCGACATCCTCTACGTCAACGGCACCGACATGCCCTCCGTGAAGTCGACGATCACCGCCAAGCTCAAGCAGGACTCCTCCATCGACGAGGTGGTCACCCTCGGCGCCCCGTTCGCGCTCACGGCGGTGCAGTCGGTGTCCGACGCGAGCAGCAAGGCCAAGATCGCCACGTTCGACCTCAACAAGGACCTGGTGAAGGCCGTCCAGGACAACAGCATCGAATTCGCCGTCGACCAACAGCCCTACCTCCAGGGCTACCTCGCCGTCGACGGCCTGTGGCTCTACAAGTACAACGGCAACTTCAGCGGGGGCGGCACCGCGCCCGTCCTCACCGGCCCGGCCTTCATCACCAAGGACAACGCGGACGACGTCGCCGAGTTCGCGGCCAAGGGCACCCGCTGACCACTGCGGCCCACAGCAGCGCGACGGCACCGCCAGAAGCGGCCGGCACCGCCCACGCGGTGCCGGCCGCTCCCATGATCCTTGACCTGGGGCTACGCCCCCGCCGCCGGCACCGGCCCGCTGCTCTCCCGTACCACCAGCTTCGGCTCCAACACCGCTTCCCGCGGCTCCAGTTCCGGCTTCTCCAGCCGCTCCACCGCGAACCTCACCGCGTGCTCCGCCATGAGCCCCGCGTCCTGGCGGACGGTGGTCAGACCGATCGGCATCAGATGCGAGAGGTGGCTGTCGTCATAGCCGACGACGGACAGGTCGCGGGGGACCTCGACGCCGGCCCGGGTCAGGGTCATCAGCAGACCCATCGCGCTGCGGTCGTTGCCGGCGAGGACCGCCGTCGGCAGGGGCTGCCCCCGGTCGCGTTCCGCGAGGAGCAGACGGCCGGTCTCCATGCCCGACTCCTCCGTGTGGTCGCCGGGAACGACACGGGCCTCGGCCTCCAGACCGTGGCGGCGCATCGCCGCCCGGTACGCGCGCCGCCGCTCGGCCGAGCCGGGACCCCGTCCGCCGTCGATGTGCACGATCCGCCGGTGCCCCAACTCGACGAGATGGTCCATCGCCTGCCGTACGCCCTTGCCCTCGGCGGAGTGCACGAAGTCGACGTGGGCCCGGGGGACCCGGCGGCTGACGGAGACGGCGACGGTACGGCGCCCCAGTTCTTCGAGGAGGGCGGGCTCGGCGAAGGAGCCGAGCAGGATCAGGGCCTCACAGCGATGGCTGAGCAGCGCCTCGACGGCCTTCTCCTCGCTGCGGCCCCGGGTGGCGCCGGACAGCAGGACCTCGTAGCCGAGTCGTTCGGCCTCCGGGTAGATCCCCTCGATGAGGTTGGTGTGGAAGGTCTGGTGGACGGTGAACATCACGCCGAGTGTGCGGCTGCGGCCGCGCGCCAGCAGCCGGGCCGCACTGTCGGGCCGGTAGCCGATCTCATCGGCGACCCGCAGCACCCGCTCCCGGGTCTCCTCGCTCGCTCCCGGCTGGTTGCGGAACACGATCGAGACGAGCGCCCGCGAGACGCCCGCCTTCGCGGCGACGTCCGCCATCGTGGGCCGCCGCCTGCCCGATGCATCCACCTGTGAACCCACCCTCCGATCGCCGCCCACCTTAGGGCCTGTCGTTCGGATCACGCAGGACAGGCCGGGGCCGTGGTCGGCCGTGGTCTCGAAATCTTCCGGCAACAAGCTATTGACATGACATTTGGACAGGAGTCATCGTACTCGAACTAGAGCGCGCTAGTAGAGCGCGAAACTTCCTGGTCGTCCCTGCCCCTCTCCCTGAAGGACACACGTCATGGCAACGGCGCCAACCCCCACTCCGCACCACCGCGGGCAACCTGTGCCTGGGCTCCGCCCCCGACTCCTGGGGCGTGTGGTTCCCCGAGGACGAGCACCAGATGTCGTACACCCGCTTCCTCGACGAGCCGGCCAAGGCGGGCCACAGATGGCTGGAGCTCGGCCCCTACGGCTATCTCCCCACCGACCCGCGGCGGCTCAAGGAGGAGCTCGACACCCGTGGGCTCCAGGTGTCCGGCGGCGCCGCGTTCGGCGCGCTGCACCGGCCGGAGGCGTGGGACGAGATGCTCGCCCACGTCCGCCGGGTCGCCACGCTGACGGCGGCCGTCGGCGCGCACCACCTCGTCCTCATCCCGCCCATGTCCCGGGACGAGAAGACCGGCGCCTTCACCGAGTCGCCGGAGCTGACCGCCAACAGGGGGCCGGCTTCGGCCGCGCCGCCGACCGGCTCGGCAGACTGCTTCTCGACGAGTACGACGTACGCCTCGTCGTCCACCCGCACGCCGACAGCCACATCCAGACCCAGCCGGAGATCGAGCGGCTGCTCAACGAGTCCGACTCCCGGTACACCAACCCGTGCCTGGACACCGGGCACGTCGCCTACGGCGGCGGCGACAACCTCGACCTGATCCGCCGGTTCGGCGAGCGCGTCGGATACGTCCGCATCAAGCAGACGGACCCGGTCGTCCTCGCCGAAGTGGCCGCCGAGGACCTCTCGTTCGGCGGGGCCGGCAAGCGCGGGGTGTGCGTGACGCCTCCGGACGGTGTGCCGAACCCGACCGATGTCGTGGCCGAACTCGCGAGGCTGGACGCCGAGTTGTTCGTGATCGTCGAGCAGGACCGGTGGCTGTCGGAGATCCTCCCGATGCGGATGCGCGGCTTCGGCATGGGTGTCGCGGCCGTGCTGCTGTGGCTGACCAACTTCCTGATCGGCCTGGTCTTCCCGTCCCTGGTCTCCGGGATCGGCGTCTCCAACGTCTACTTCCTCTTCGTCGTGGCGGGCGTCTTCTCGCTCGCCTTCGTGAAGCTCTATGTCCCCGAGACCAGGGGACGTTCGCTGGAAACCCTCGAAGCCGAACTCCGGACGCGCTTGTCCTGACACCCCTTTCCGCCGAGGAATCTTCTAAGGAAACGACCATGACCGTACGTGTAGGCGTCATCGGCGCCGGCTGGATCGGCAAGGAACACATCCGGCGCCTCACCGACACCGTCACCGGTGCCCGCGTCACCGCCGTGACCGACATCGACGCCGCCCGCGCCGCGGAGGCGGCGGCGCCGGTCGGGGCCCGGGTGCTGCCCGACGGCGCGGCCCTGATCGCGGCGGACGACGTCGACGCCGTCCTCGTGACGTCCTGGGGCCCGACCCATGCCGAACACGTGCTGAACGCGATAGCCACCGGGAAGCCGGTGTTCTGCGAGAAGCCGCTGGCCACGACCGCCGAGGACTGTCTGCGCATCGTCGAGGCCGAGACGGCGCTCGGCCGCCGTCTGGTCCAGGTCGGCTTCATGCGCCGCTACGACACCGGCTACCGGAAGATGAAGCAGGTCATCGACTCCGGTCGCATCGGTGAGCCGCTGATCGTGCACTGCGCCCACCGCAACCCGACCGTCCCGGAGTCGTACACCTCCTCGATGGCCGCCCTGGACACGGCGGTGCACGAGGTGGACGTGCTGCGCTGGCTGCTCGACGACGAGATCGTGTCCACGCAGGTGGTGGCTCCGCGTGCCACGAGCAAGCGGTTCGCCCACCTCAAGGACCCGCAGATCATGCTCTTCGAGACCGCCAGGGGCGTCCGCATCGACCTGGAGGTCTTCGTCAACTGCCAGTACGGCTACGACATCCAGTGCGAGGCCGTGGGCGAGGAGGGACTGGTCCGGCTGCCCGACCCGGCGACGGTCGGCCTGCGCAGCGCCGGGCACCACAGCACGGAGGTGCTCGACGACTGGGTGGGCCGCTTCGCGGACGCCTTCGACACCGAGTTCCGCGAGTGGATCGCCGGTGTCGCCGCCGGCGATGAGCCCACCGGCCCGTCCGCGTGGGACGGCTACGCCGCCACCGTCATCACCGGCGCGACCGTCGAGGCCCTGGAGTCGGGCCGTGTCGTCGCCACCGACCTCAAGCCCCGGCCCGCACTCTACGGAGGTGCCGCGTGAAGATCGCCCTCGACCCGTACATGTTCCGGGCGCTGCCCATCGACGAGATGGTGCGCACGGTCGCCGAACTCGGCTACGCATACATCGAGTTGTCGCCACGCGACGACTTCATGCCGTTCTTCCTGCATCCGCGGGCGGACGACGGGCGCATCGCGGAACTCAAGGACTCCCTGCGCGCGCACGGCGTACAGCTGTCCTCCGTGCTGCCGCTCTACAAGTGGTCCTCGCCGGACGAGGCCGAGCGGCAGGCCGCCGTCCGCTACTGGAAGCGGATGATCGAGATCACCGCCGACCTCGGATGCCCGCTGATGAACTCGGAGTTCAACGGCCGCCCCGAGCGGGCCGCCGAGAGCGAGGCCGCGTTCTGGCGTTCGCTGGAGGAACTGCTGCCTCTGTTCGAGCGGGAGGGCATCGCCCTGAACCTGGAGGCGCACCCGGACGACTTCTGCGAGGAGAACGCCCCGGCCGTCGACCTCGTCCGCGCGATCAACAAGCCTTGGGTGAACTACCTGTACTGCGCCCCGCACTCCTTCCACCTCTCCGGCGCCGATCCGAAGGCGGACATCGCGGCGATGATGCGCTACGCCGGAGACAAGTTGAAGCATGTGCACATCGCCGACTCCTTCGACCACAAGGGCTCCAGCGGACTGCGCTACATCCTCAACCCGCCCGGCACGACCGCCCGCATCCACCAGCACCTGGACATCGGCCAGGGCGAGGTGGACTGGGACGCCTTCTTCGGCACCCTGCGCGCGCTGGACTTCGACGGGGTGGCCACCGCCTGTGTCTTCGCCTGGGAGGAGCGGGCGAAGGAGTCGTCCGCGTTCATGCTGGACCGCATCACCAAGGAACTCGCCCGCTGACGGCGTGACTCGGGCACCGGCGGACATCTCCCCCACCGGTGCCCGAGGGCGTGTCAGGCGAGGGTCACCTCGACCGGCAGCTTCTTGATGCCGTTGACGAAGTTCGAGCGGACGCGCGGGACGTCACCGACGAGGCGGATGTCGGCGAGACGCGGGATCAGCTCCTCGAACATGATGCGGATCTCCGTGCGGGCCAGCAGGTTGCCGAGGCACAGGTGCGGGCTGCCCTTGCCGAAGGTGACGTGGTCGTTGTCGGCACGGGCGACGTCGAAGTCGTACGGGTTGCCGAAGATCTCCTCGTCGCGGTTGCCGGAGGCGTACCACATGACGACCTTGTCGCCCTCCTTCACCTGCTTGCCGCCGAGTTCGACGTCACGGGTCGCGGTGCGGCGGAAGTGGTAGACGGGGGACGCCCAGCGCAGGAACTCCTCGGTCGCCACCGGGATCAGGGACGGGTCCTCCTGGAGACGGGCGAGCTGCTCCGGGTGCTGGAGCAGGGCCAGCATGGAGTGGGTGATGGTGTGGCGGGTGGTCTCGTTGCCGGCGACGACGAGGAGCAGGAAGTAGTTGTCGAAGTCCTGCTCCGAGAGCGGGACGCCGTCGCGCGGGGTGGTGTTGACCAGCTTCGACACCAGGTCGGTGCCGTCGCCGCCGCGTCGCCGGCGGGCCAGTTCGCGGCCGTACTCGAAGACTTCGAGGGAGGCGGGCGAGCGGAAGGGCAGGTCGCGGTACTGCTCGCTCTCCGCACTGTGCAGGAGCACGTCGGCGTAGTCGGGGTCGGTGTTGCCGATGATGCGGTTGCCCCAGTCGATCAGCCGCTGGTTGTCCTCCGGCGGGACGTCCAGCAGCCGGGCGAGGACATTGATGGGGAAGTCGGCGGAGACGTCTGCGACGAAGTCGAAAGTGCCCTTGGCGAGGGCCCTGTCGAGGGTGGTGGCGGTCAGGCCGCGCAGGAAGTCGGTGTAGCTGTTGATGACGTTCGCGCCGAACT
Organism: Streptomyces sp. NPDC057474; assembly: GCF_042802555.1. Classification (NCBI taxonomy): domain Bacteria; kingdom Bacillati; phylum Actinomycetota; class Actinomycetes; order Kitasatosporales; family Streptomycetaceae; genus Streptomyces; species Streptomyces sp. NPDC057474. Next base: position 14,840 of record NZ_JBHVDX010000013.1, read on the forward strand.
GGCGCTGGATCACGCTGCGCAGCGCACGGTGGCGGACACCGTCCAGCTCCAGGATGGAGGCGCGTTTCTTGATCTGGTCGTCGTCGACCTCTTCGAGGTTGACGAACCGGGTGGAGGTGAAGGTCTCGGCGTCGCGGTCCACGCGGGCGATGTCGGCGTGCCGGGTCACCGCCCAGAAGCCGGAGTTGGGGGCCTCCTCCGGCTGCCAGTGCACCGGGTCCTGATGGCGCAGGGTGTGGAACATACGCCACGGGGTGACGCCGTCGGTGAAGTTGTCGAGGTCGGCGAGGTCCACGTCGTTCAGCGGCATGGGTTCCTGCACGGCTTCGCGTACCGGGGGGCGGTGGGCGGAAGTGGTCATGACGGGTCTCCCAGGCGTCACAGGTGGTAGGCGTACTCGGTGAACTCCCAGTCGGTGACGTGCCGTTGGAAGCGTTCGACCTCATCGCGCTTGTAGGTGAGGTACGAGGTGGTGAAGTCCTTGCCGAGGATCTCGGTGAGGGCGGTGTCCGCCGCCAGCTCGTCGAGGGCGGCGGGCAGGCTCATCGGCAGCACGGCGGCTCTGGCGGTGTCGTAGCCGTAGCCCTCCAGCGGGGCAGGGGGCTCCTTGCCCGCCCGGACGCCGAGCAGTGCGGCGGCGATCGTGCCCGCGATCAGCAGATACGGGTTGGCGCCGGCGTCACCGAGCCGTAGCTCCAGCCGGGCGCCGGAGCCGCGCTCGGGCGGTATGCGGACCATGGCGCTGCGGTTGTCCAGCCCCCAGTCGATCAGCCAGGGCGCGAGGGTGTCCGGGCCGAAGCGTTTGTACGAGTTGACCGTCGGGTTGGCGAGGGCGGCGAGCGCCGGGGCGTGGGCGAGGACACCGGCGATCGCGTGGCGGGCGGTGTCGGACAGCCCGTACCGGCCCGCCGGGTCGTCGAAGTCGTTGTGTCCCCGCTCGTCGTCGCAGGACAGGTGGAGGTGGAAGCCGGAGCCGCCCGCGTCGTTGAAGGGCCTGGCCATGAAGGTGGCGAGCCGGCCCTCCTTGCGCGCCAGTTCCTTGACGGCGGCCTTGAAGCGGAAGGAGCGGTCGGCGGCCGAGAGCGCCTCCGAGTGCGTCAGGTTGATTTCGAACTGGCCGCCGTCGAACTCGTGGTTGCCGTTGGTGACGCCTATGCGCAGGTCGCGGAGCCGGCGCAGGGTGCGCAGCAGATGGTTGTCGGGGTCGGCGCGCAGGCCGGCCGTGTAGACGCCGCCGGTGGCGCCCGAGTAGCGCTTCCAACCGCTGGGAGACGCGGGGTCCTCGTCACAGAGGAAGTACTCGAGTTCGGGGCCGACCACCGGGCGCAGCCCCTGTTCGGCGCACTGGGCGAGCACCGAGCGCAGCAGGTCGCGGGGGGACTCGGGGGCGGGTGCGCCGGTGGCCGGGTCGATGGTCTCGCCGAGACAGGTGGCGACGCCGGGTTCCCAGGGCAGGGCGAGCAGGGTGTCGAGGTCCGGGCGGACATGGATGTCGGGCAGGCCGGCGTCCAGGCCTCCGGCCACGGGGACGACGTCCCCCTGGGGTGAGGTGTGGTAGACCGCCCGGCAGAAGGCGAGCCCGTGCTCGCACGCCGTCGGCAGCTGGTCGAGCAGCACGTCGCGGGCCCGGTCGGTGCCGATGAGGTCGGGATAGGTCACCCGGACCACGTCGATGCCCTCGGCGGCCAGTCGCTCCTGGTAGTGCGCGACGGCCGGTGTTTCAGATGCGCTCACCGTGGTCTCCTCGGCGACTGCGGTCAATTGTTTGATGCCAAACGATAAGAACGACTCCATCGGCCCGCAAGGGGTCGGCCACAAAAAATTATCCACCTGGACAGGTATTGACCAGGGGTGGACGACTTCCTATGTTGTTTGAAGCCAAACGAGTCGGAGGTCCCCATGAAGGTCGTCGTCGACATGAACAAGTGCCAGGACCACGGACAGTGCGTCTTCGCCGCCCCCGACGTCTTCCAGCTCGACGAGAACGGGCGCCTGGCCTACGTCAGCGATCCCGACGACGCGCTCCTCGACGAGGTCGAGGAAGCGGCCGACGTCTGTCCGCTCCAGGCCATCCGGATCGAGGCCTGATCGATGAGCACACGCATTGTCGTGGCCGGCGCCTCCATGGCCGGTCTGCGCGCCGCCGAGCAGCTGCGCGCGGCGGGCTGGACGGGGGCCGTCACCGTCGTCGGCGACGAGACCCACATGCCCTACAACCGGCCCCCGCTCTCCAAGGAGGTGCTCGCCGGGAAGGCGCCCTTCGAGTCTCTGGCCTTCCGTCCCCGCGCGAGCGTGGCCGACGTGGAGTGGCGGCTCGGCACGAAGGTCGTCGCCGCGCGCCTCGACGAGCGGACCGTGGAACTGGACGACGGATCCACACTGTCGTACGACGGTCTGGTCGTCGCCACCGGTATGCGGCCCCGTCGGCTCGGCTGCCCCGGTCCGCTCGCCGGCCGCCACACGGTCCGTACGCTGGCCGACGCGCAGGGGCTGCGGGACGAGCTGACCCGGCCCGGGGCCAGGGTGGTCGTGGTCGGCGCCGGGTTCATCGGCTGCGAGGTCGCCGCCACCGCCGTGGGCCTCGGTGTCGCCGAGGTGACCGTGGTCGATCCGCTGCCGCTGCCCATGGTCGGTCCGCTCGGTGAGCTGCTCGGGCGCGCGCTGCTGCGGCGGCACGAGGAGCGCGGGGTGCGGTTCGCGCTCGGCACGGGCGTCGCCGGGTTCGAGGGCGAGGACCGGGTCACGGGCGTGGTGCTCGGCGACGGGACCGTACTGCCCGCCGATGTGGTCGTGGAGTCGGTGGGCTCGGTCGCCAACGTCGAGTGGCTGGAGGGCAACGGCCTCGATCTGTCCGACGGCGTGCTCACCTGCGAGCGGCTGAGGGTCGGCGGACGGCCCGAGGTGGTCGCCGTCGGTGATGTCGCCCGCTTCCCCAACGCCCGCTACGACGGCGTACCGCGCCGGGTCGAGCACTGGTCGATTCCCACGGACACCGCCAAGCACGCGGCGAAGGTGCTGGTCGCCCATCTCACCGGCGCGGCCACCGGGTCGGCGCCGTTCGGACCGCTGCCCACCTTCTGGAGCGACCAGCACGACTTCCGGCTGCAGTCCTTCGGCGCGCCGGTCCTCGGCAGGGACGACGTACGGGTCCTGGACGGCGACCCGGCCGCGGACGTCCTGGTCGGCTACCACCACGGCGGCCGGCTGGTCGGAGTCGTCGCGCTCGGCGGCCCCGCCACCGTTTCCGCCGCCGCCCGCTACCGCGCCGAACTGCTCAAGCAGCCCGCCCTCACCGCGTAAGGATCCTCCTGACCATGACCAGTGTCCGTGGATACTTCCACCCCAAGACGGCGAGCGGTACCTCGTCGCTGATTCCGTCCCCGCCGTGGCGCTACTCGGGCGACCTGCTCACCGTCGAGTACCGCACGGATCCGGCGCGGGTGCGTGAACTCCTGCCTGAGCCCTTGGAGTTGGCCGACGAGGACCCCGGTGCGGTCGCTCTGATCTGGGCCGACTGGCAGTCCTGCTCGGCTTCAGGGGCGGAGCTGCTCGACCCCGTGCTCTCCCAGTACAAGGAGGCCTTCGCGGTCGTCCGCTGCACGTACAAGGGGCGGACGTACTCGCGGTGCGTCTACATCTGGGTCGACAAGGACTTCGCGATCGCCCGCGGGCTGCACCAGGGGTATCCGAAGAAGCTCGGGTCCATCCATCAGACGCGGCCGCATCCGCTGGGGCCCGCTCCACGGATCGAGGCGGGAGCACGGTTCGGGGCGACGCTGGCGGCTGCGGATCGGCGGCTCGCGCAGGCCGTGGTGACGCTGCGGGAGCCCTCGGAGACGAACGGGTTCGTGAACGCGCACCCCATGGCTCATCACCGGTGGCTGCCGTCCATCGAGAGGGGGAAGGGGTTGGCGCTCGATGAGTTGATCGAGACCGGGGCGGCTTCCTTCGAGGGGGGTCAGCCGTGGGTCGGCGAGGCCGAGTTGGAGCTTTTTGAGGCACCGACCGAGGAGTTGGCTCGCTTGGAGGTTCGTGAGCCGATCGCTGCGTATTACCGGCAGGTGGGGGTTGTCTGGGACGGGGGGCGGTTGTTGGAGTCCGGGACGTCCGAAGCGGCTGCCGGGTGAGGTTCGTGGGCGACTGCGGGTCGTCCGTGGCTGGTCGCGCAGTTCCCCGCGCCCCTAGGTGAGCGGGTCCGTCCCTATCCCGAGAAGGAAGCCCCTTTCATGTCTGACAAAATCGTCGTCGCCGGAGTTTCCGTCGACACCCGGCACTGGATCGGTGGCCAACGGGTCGCCTCCGCCGAGACCTTCACCGACGTCTCCCCCATCGATGGTCGTGTCCTCGGCGAGATCGCTCGCGGTGGTCCGGGCGAGGTCGAGGCCGCTGTCGTCGCCGCCCGTGAGGCGTTTCCCTCCTGGGCCGCCACCCCCCGCGCCGAACGCGCCCGCGTCCTGCACGCCATCGCCGACGGGGTCGAGAAGCGGCTCGAAGAGCTGGCCGTCGTCGAGACGAACGACAACGGGGCGCTGCTGCGGTCGCACCGGCGGGGTGTGATGCCGCGGGTGGCGCACAACTTCCGGTTCTTCGCGGACTGGCTGCTGACCCTGGGGCACGAGGACTTCGAGACGCGCGGGCACACCAACCAGGTGAGCTGGGACCCGGCCGGGCCGTCCGTGCTGATCACGCCGTGGAACGCGCCGCTGATGCTGGCCACCTGGAAGGTCGCCCCGGCGCTGGCGGCCGGCAACACGGTGATTCTGAAGCCCGCCGAGTGGACTCCGCTGACCGCGTCGCTGCTGGCGGACATCGCCGCCGAGGCGGGACTGCCCGCCGGGGTGCTGAATGTCGTCCAGGGGTACGGCTCGGAGATCGGTGACGCGCTCACCTCGCACCCGGACGTGCGCCGGATCAGCTTCACCGGTTCGGTGCCGACTGCGAAGCGGATCGCCGGGTCTGCGGCGCCCAACCTCACTCCGCTCAGCCTCGAACTGGGCGGCAAGTCACCTCTGTTGGTGTTCGCGGACGCCGATCTGGACCTGGCCGTGGACCTCGCGGTGGAGCAGTACGACAACGCCGGGCAGGTGTGTCTGGCCGCGACGCGGTTCCTTGTGGAGGAGTCGGTCGCGGAGGAGTTCACCCGGCGGTTCGTGGAGAAGGCCAGTGCTCTGCGGCAGGGTGATCCGCGGGACGAGGCCACGGACATCGGGCCCAACATCCATCCCCGGCAGTTGGAGAAGATCGACGGGTTCGTGCGGCGGGCCGTGGCGGCCGGGGCCCGTGCGGTCATCGGCGGGCACCGCGAGGGCGAGCAGTACTACGCGCCCACGCTGCTCACCGAGGTCGCCCAGGACTCGGAGATCGTGCAGGAGGAGGTCTTCGGACCGGTCCTGACGCTCCAGACCTTCGCCGACGAGGACGAGGCGGTCCGGCTGGCCAACGACACCCGGTTCGGGCTGGCCGCCACCCTCGCCACCGGTGACACCGAGCGCGCCGCGCGGGTGACCGAGCGGCTGGTGGCGGGCACGGTGTGGGTGAACTGCTTCTTCGTACGCGATCTGCAGGCACCTTTCGGCGGCTCCCGTGACTCCGGGGTCGGCCGGGAGGGCGGCACCTGGAGCTTCGACTTCTACTGCGATGTGAAGAACACCGTGACCGCACCGAACGGATGGAACAGCCATGGGTGAGATCGTCGGGGCGGGACTCCTCGCCCACGTCCCCACCATCGTCCTGCCGGAGGCCGACCGGCTGGAGCTCAACGAGGGCAAGGAGATCACCCTCGTCACCGGACTCCAGCAGCTCCGCGAGGACGTCTTCGAGCGCGATGCCGCCAACGAATACGACACCGTCGTCGTCCTCGACTCGCACTGGGCGACGACCGTCGAGTTCGTCGTCACCGCGCAAGCGCGCCGCGCCGGACTGTTCACCTCCGAGGAGCTGCCGCGCGGGATGTGCCGGATGCCGTACGACTTCCCCGGTGATCCCGAACTCGCCCTGAACATCGAGAAGTTCGCGGACAAGCACGGCACCTGGATCACCGCGATCGAGGACGAGTACCTGCCGATCTACTACGCCACGATCAACCTCTGGAAGTTCCTCGGCGAGGGTCTGCCCGACAAGCGGTGGGTGACCATCGGGGTCTGCCAGACCGGGGACATGGAGGACCATCTGCGGCTGGGGCGGGCGCTCGCCGACGGTATCGCCGCCACCCCCGGGCGGCGGGTCCTGATCATCGCCTCCGGCGCCCTCTCCCACACCTTCTGGCCGCTGCGCGAGCTGCGCGACCACGAGGCCAGCGACCCGGTGCACATCTTCACGCCTCAGGCGCGCGCGGCCGACCAGGAGCGGATCGCCTGGTTCAAGGAGGGCCGGCACGACAAGGTCCTCGACACCATGGACGAGTTCTGGAAGTTCAAGCCCGAGGCCAGGTTCTTCCACTACCTGATGATGGCGGGCGCGCTGGGCGAGCAGGCCTGTGTCGCCAGGGCCCGGCAGTACGGGGAGTACGAGAACTCCATCGGCACCGGACAGGTACATCTGTGGTTCGACCGCCCGGCCGACGGCTGGACCGGCGACGACAGTGCCGGCACACCCGCGAACGCCGGTCCGCGCAACCCTCACACCCGCAGCTAGCCGCAACACTGGAGCCCTCATGCCCGAGTACCGCCGCATCCTCCTCGACGGTGCCACCGTCCAGGTCACCGTCGACGACGACGAACTGGTCGCCGGGGACGGCCGCCGCGTCAAGATCGAGGAGGCCCACCACCTTCCGCCGGTCGTGCCGTCGAAGGTGATCGCCGTCCACCTCAACCACCGCAGCCGCGTCGACGAGTTCCAGATCGGACTCCCCAAGACGCCCACCTACTTCCACAAGCCGACCTCCTCCCTCAACAGCCACAAGGGCGCCGTCGTCCGCCCCGACGGCTGCAAATGGCTCAACTACGAGGGCGAGGTCGCCATCGTCATCGGGAGGACCGCGCGGAACATCGCGCCCGAGGACGCGGGCGAGTACATCGCCGGCTACACCGTCGCCAACGACTACGGCCTGCACGACTTCCGTGACACCGACGCCGGTTCGATGCTCCGGGTGAAGGGCTCCGACACCCTCTGCCCGCTCGGCCCCGGGCTCGTCACCGACTGGGACTTCCACGGCAAGCGGCTGCGGACGTACGTCAACGGCGAGGTCGTCCAGGACGGTTCGACGGACGAGATGAAGTGGGACATGCACTACCTCGTCGCCGACATCGCCCGCACCATCACGCTGTTCCCGGGTGACGTCCTGCTCTCCGGCACCCCGGCCAACTCCCGGCCCGTGCAGCCCGGTGACATCGTCGAGGTGGAGGTGGAGGGCCTCGGCCGGCTCACCAACCACATCGTCACCGGCCCCACCCCCGTACGCACCGACGTCGGCGCACAGCCCACCGAATCCGAGGAGGTCCTCTCCACGGCGCTCGGCGGCGACTGGGAGTTCCGTGGCATCCGCCCGCCCCAGCGGTGACCTCCCGGGGCGGAGACGGGCAGGTGGCGGGCGGGAGGCAGGCGGGTAGGGTCACGCGCATGACCGACTCCGCCGACGCCCCGAAGAGCCGACGGCCACGCAAGCGCCTCCACTACGGCGAAGGGCGCGAGGCCCTGCTGAACGCCGCCGTACACGTGGTGGCGCGGGGCGGGTTGCGCAAGCTCACCTATCGGGCCGTCGCGGAGGAGGCGGGGGTCACCCACGGGCTCGTCGTGCACCACTTCGGGTCGCGCGACGCCCTGATCGAGGAGGCCCTCGCCCACACCATCCGCACCTCGCTCAACACCAGCTCCCTCGAACCGGGCACGGGCAGGGTCGCCGACTTCTCCACCGGGCTCTCCGACATGGTCACGGCCGATCCGGACACCCAGGCGTTCCAGTACGAGCTGCTGCTGGAGTCCCGCCGCCGGCCGGAGCTGCTGCCGCAGATCCGTGAGCTGTACGACGAGTACTTCGACGCCGCCCAGCGCGAGCTGGGCCGGATGCTGCCGGCCGGCGCGGACAAGGCGCTGACCCGGCTGGTCTTCGCCGCGCTCGACGGGCTGGTGCTGCATCAGCTCGTCCTCGGCGAGCCCGACGTCACGGACGCCGCCCTGGCAGAGCTGCGCTCCCTGCTGCGGCTGCTCGACGCCAATGGCGACGCCCATGAAACCCGTGACGCCGACGAAGCCGGCGACGCCCGCGCATAGCCTCTGACCTCAGCGGTTCCGGCCCCGGGCGTTCGCCGTCCGGGGCCTTTCGCCGTCCCGGCACGCACCCGGAAAACCAGGCGGAAGGCCGACCGGAAAGCCCGGCGAAAATCTTCACGGAATCCCTTGCCAAACGGATAGTTCGGGCCCACGATAAGGCAACTCGTTTGGGTCTAAACGAATCCATCCCTCCCCGTCCCCGACAGGTGATCCGAGTGGACAGTCAGACGGCGGTCGCCCCGCACAGCTCTCAAGATCCATCCACGGCAGGCAGGCTCAAGCCCGATTCCCTCGGCGTCCTGGGCATCCTCTTCTTCGTCCTTTCCGCCCAGGCCCCGCTGACCGGCATCGCCGGAGCCGTCCCCATCGCCGTCGTCATCGGCAACGGGGCCGGTGTCCCCGCCGCGTATCTCGCGGCCGGCGTCGTGATCCTGCTGTTCTCGATCGGCTTCGTCGCCATGGGCCGCCACGTCGTGGACGCCGGCGCCTTCTACACGTACATCGGCAAGGGGCTGGGCCGCTCGACCGGCTCCGGCAGCGCCGGCGTCGCGCTCTTCGCCTACTGCGCCATCCAGGCCGCGATGTACGGGCTCTACGGCGCGACGGTGAGCGGCCTCGTCGAGCACTACGCCGACATGCGGATCGCCTGGTGGGTGTGGGCGCTGGTCACGATGGTGGTGGTCCAGGTCCTCGGCGCCGCCGGGATCGAGATGGGCGCCAAGCTCCTGGCCGTGTTCGTCCTGGCGGAGTTCAGCATCCTGATCGCCTTCGCCTTCGTGACCTTCTTCAAGGGCGGCGGCCCCGAGGGGCTCGGCCTCGCCGACAGCTTCTCGCCGGACGCGGCGCTCCAGGGCGCTCCCGGTGTGGCGCTGATGTTCGCCGTGGCGTCGATGTTCGGCTTCGAGGCGACCGCCATCTACGGCGAGGAGGCCCGGGAACCGAGGAAGACGGTCCCGCGCGCCACCTATCTGTCGGTCGCGGTGGTCACCGGCTTCTTCGCCTTCACCTCGTGGATGCTGGTCTCCGCACACGGCGCGACCCAGGCGACGGCCGAGGCGGGCAAGGCGCTGGAGAGCGGCGACGCCGCGGGCTGGGTCTTCGCCCCCATCGCGGCGGAGTTCGGCGCGTGGACCGGCGATGTGCTGCCCGTCCTGCTGGCCACCTCGCTGTTCGCCGGCATCCTGGCGTTCCACAACTCCGCCAACCGCTACCTGTTCTCCCTGGGCCGCGAGGGTCTGCTGCCGCGCGGGCTGACCTCGCTCAACCGGCGCCACTCCCCCTGGGCGGCCGGCCTCGTCCAGACCGTGATCGCGGTGGCGCTGGTCATCCCGTTCGCGCTCCTGGCCAAGGACCCCGTGCTGACGCTCTTCTCCTGGTTCAGCGGAGTGGCCGTCCTGGCGATGATGCTCCTCTACTTCCTGACCTCCGTCTCCGTGGTCGTCTTCTTCCGCCGCTCCCGTGCCGACACCCGGCCCTGGAACACGCTGATCGCGCCGGTCCTGGGCGCACTCGGCATCGCCTGGGCGATCTGGCTGATCATCGAGAACTTCACCACGCTCATCGGCGGCGACCAGGCCACCGCCGTGTGGCTGCAGCTGACCGTCCCGGCGGTGCTGGTGCTGGGTCTCGTCGTGGCACGGGTGACCCGGGGCCGGCAGACGGTCACGGACTGACCGCCACTCCCCTTCACCGATTCGAACCCCTCACAAAGACAAGAAGAAGTGGAGAGCTGATGCCCGCCCTCGCCCACGACGACCTGCTCCGTCGCGCCAAGGAACTGGATCTGCCCGACCAGCACCACATCGACGGGGTGGACGAGCCGGGCGGGGGCGCCTCGTTCGCCGTCGTATCGCCCCGTGACGGTCAGGTCCTCGTCGAGGTGGCCGACGCCGGGAGCGCCGAGATCGACCTGGCCGTGGCCGCCGCCCGCCGCGCCTTCGACTCCGGCCCCTGGCCCCGCCTCGCACCCGCCGACCGCGGCCGGATGCTGCTCCGCGTCGCCGAACTCCTCGATGAGCAGCGGGAGAAGCTCGCCCTCACCATCACCCTGGAGATGGGCAAGCCGTACACGGAAGCACACGACATCGAACTGCGCGCCGCGATCAACACCTTCCGCTGGTACGGGCAACTGGCCGACAAACTCACCGACGAGTCGCCCCACACCTCCCCCGACTCCCTGGCCTTGATCACCCGGGAGCCGACGGGTGTCGTGGGCGCGGTGGTGCCGTGGAACTTCCCTCTGACGCTGGCGAGTTGGAAGGTCGCCCCGGCGCTGGCGGCGGGCTGCACGGTCGTCCTGAAGCCCTCCGAGAACTCCCCGCTGTCCGCCCTGCTCCTGGGCCGGATCGCCACCGAGGCCGGACTGCCGCCGGGCGTCCTCAACGTCGTCACCGGTGACGGGCCGACGGCCGGGCGGGCCATCGGACTGCACCCCGATGTGGACGTCCTGGCCTTCACCGGCTCCACGGCGGTCGGCCGGCACTTCCTCCACTACGCCGCCGACTCCAACCTCAAGCGGGTCTGGCTGGAGCTGGGCGGCAAGTCGCCGAACATCATCCTCCCCGACGCCCCCGACCTGGAGAAGGCCGCCGCCACCGCCGCCTGGGGCATCTTCTTCAACCAGGGCGAGATGTGCACCGCCCCCTCCCGGCTCCTGGTGCACTCCTCCGTCGCCGAACGCGTCACCGAGGCCATCGTGTCCCGCGCCCGGGAACTGCGCGTCGGCGACCCGCTCGACCCGGCCACCGAGATGGGCGCGCTGGTCGGCGAGGCCCACCTCGACCGGGTCCTCGACCACATCGGCACCGGTGTCGACGAGGGCGCGCGACTCCGGGCGGGCGGCGACCGCACCCTGACCGGTAGCGGTGGCAGCTATCTGCGGCCCACCGTCTTCGACCAGGTGGATCCCGGTATGCGGCTGGCCCGCGAGGAGATCTTCGGCCCCGTCCTGTCCGTCCTCACCTTCGACGACCTCGACGAGGCGGTACGGCTCGCCAACGCCACCGAGTACGGTCTCGCCGCCGGCCTGTGGACCTCCGACCTGTCCACCGCCCACAAGGTCTCCCGCGCACTCAAGGCCGGAACGGTCTGGGTCAACTGCTACGAGGAGGGGGACCTGACCGTCCCCTTCGGCGGCATGAAGCAGTCGGGCAACGGCCGCGACAAGTCCGCCCACGCCATCGAGAAGTACACCGAGCTGAAGACCACGTGGATCCAGCTGTGACGACGTCCGTGCGACCTGCGACGACGCCCGTGCGACCGCTCATCGCCGTCCCCGCCCGCTTCTCCGCGACGACCTCCGCACTGCGGTACGCCGCCGAGGTCAACGCCCGCGCCCTGATCGAGGCCGTCTGGCGGGCGGGCGGCGAACCAGCGAGCATCCACCCGGCCTCCGGTGACACGGCCGCGCGCCTCGCCCGCTTCGACGGAGTCCTTCTCCCGGGCGGTGGTGACCTCGCCCCGCACCACTACGGGGCGCGAGGTGTCCACGCGAGCGTCTACGACGTCGACGAGGTGCAGGACACCTTCGACCTCGAAGTCGCCCGCGCCACCCTGGACCTGGGCATCCCCCTGCTGGCGATCTGCCGGGGCCTCCAGGTCGTCAACGTCGCCCTCGGCGGCACCCTGGAACAGGACATGGGCGGTCCGGACCGGGAACACCGGCACCTCGTGCACCCGGTGGCGCTCCAGCCCGGCACGCTGCTGGAACAGGCCACCGGTGTGCAGAAGGTGGATGCCTCCTGCTACCACCACCAGCGGGTGGAGATCCTCGGCACGGGACTGGAGATCACCGCCCGCGCCGCCGACGGCACCGTGGAAGGACTCGAACTCCCGGGCGCCCCCGGCTGGTTCACCGCCGTCCAGTGGCATCCCGAGGACACCGCCGAAGAGGATCCCGCGCAGCAGGCCCTCTTCGCCGCTCTCGTACAGGCCGCCGGGGACAGCCGTCAGTCCTCGCCGCCCTCCAGGTCCCCCTCCGCCTCCAGGTACACCTGACGCAGGCCCTCCAGCACCGCCGGGTCGGGCTTCTCCCACATCCCCCGCGACTCCGCCTCCAGCAGCCGCTCGGCGATGCCGTGCAGGGCCCAGGGGTTGGCCTGCTGCAGGAACTCGCGGTTGGTCTCGTCCAGGACGTAGGTCTCGGTGAGCTTGTCGTACATCCAGTCGGCGATCACGCCGGTGGTGGCGTCGTAACCGAACAGGTAGTCCACGGTGGCGGCGAGTTCGAAGGCGCCCTTGTAGCCGTGACGGCGCATCGCCTCGATCCACTTGGGGTTGACGACACGCGCGCGGAACACCCTGGACGTCTCTTCGACGAGGGTGCGGGTGCGGACCGTCTCGGGGCGGGTGGAGTCGCCGATGTACGCCTCGGGGGCCGTGCCGCGCAGGGCTCGGACGGTGGCGACCATGCCGCCGTGGTACTGGAAGTAGTCGTCGGAGTCGGCGATGTCGTGCTCGCGGGTGTCCGTGTTCTTCGCGGCGACCTCGATCCGCTTGTACGCGGTCTCCATCTCCTCGCGGGCCGGGCGGCCGTCGAGTTCGCGGCCGTAGGCGTAGCCGCCCCACACCGTGTAGACCTCGGCGAGGTCGGCGTCGGTGCGCCAGTCGCGGGAGTCGATGAGCTGGAGCAGTCCGGCGCCGTACGTGCCGGGGCGGGAGCCGAAGATACGGGTGGTGGCCCGGCGTTCGTCGCCGTGGGACGCCAGGTCGGCCTGGACGTGGGCGCGGACGTGGTTGGCCTCGGCCGGCTCGTCCAGGGAGGCGGCGAGGCGTACGGCGTCGTCGAGCAGCCCGATGGTGTGCGGGAACGCGTCGCGGAAGAAGCCCGAGATGCGCAGGGTGACGTCGATGCGCGGGCGGCCCAGCTCCTCCTGCGGGATGGCCTCCAGGCCGGTCACCCGGCGGGAGGCGTCGTCCCAGACCGGGCGGACGCCGAGCAGGGCGAGGGCCTCCGCCACGTCGTCGCCGGCCGTGCGCATCGCGCTCGTGCCCCACAGCGACAGTCCCACGGACGTGGGCCATTCGCCGTTGTCGGCGCGGTAGCGCTCCAGCAGGGAGTCCGCGAGGGCCTGGCCGGTCTCCCAGGCGAGGCGGGAGGGGACGGCCTTGGGGTCGACGGAGTAGAAGTTGCGGCCCGTCGGCAGGACGTTCACCAGGCCCCGGAGCGGGGAGCCCGAGGGGCCCGCCGGGACGAAGCCGCCGTTCAGCGCGTGCACGGTGTGGTCGAGTTCGGCCGTGGTCGCGGCGAGCCGGGGCACGACCTCGCGGGCGGCGAACTCCAGGATCGCGGCGACCTGTTCGCCGTGCTCGGCGGGGACGGCGGCCGGGTCCCAGCCCGCGTCCTCCATCGCCTGGACCAGCGCGCGGGCCTTCTCCTCGGCCTCGTCGGCGGTCGTGCGGGTCGCGGCGGACTCGTCGAGGCCGAGGGCCTCGCGCAGGCCGGGCAGGGCGGTGGTGCCGCCCCAGATCTGGCGGGCGCGGAGGACGGCGAGGACCAGGTTGACGTGGTCGGCGCCGGTGGGCGGCTTGCCGAGGACATGCAGACCGTCGCGGATCTGGGCGTCCTTGACCTCGCAGAGCCAGCCGTCGACGTGGAGCAGGAAGTCGTCGAAGCCGTCGTCCTCCGGGCGGTCGTTCAGGCCGAGGTCGTGGTCGAGCCTGGCGGCCTGGATGAGGGTCCAGATCTGGGCGCGGATCGCCGGGAGCTTCGCCGGGTCCATGGAGGAGATCTGCGCGTACTCGTCGAGGAGTTGCTCAAGGCGCGCGATGTCGCCGTAGGAGTCCGCGCGGGCCATCGGCGGGACCAGGTGGTCGACGAGGGTGGCGTGGACGCGGCGCTTGGCCTGGGTGCCCTCGCCCGGGTCGTTGACCAGGAAGGGGTAGACCAGCGGGAGGTCGCCGAGGGCGGCGTCGGGGCCGCAGGCGGCGGACAGGCCCGCGTTCTTGCCGGGCAGCCACTCCAGGTTGCCGTGCTTGCCGAGGTGGATCATCGCGTCGGCGCCGAAACCGCCGTCGTCGGCGCGGGCCGCGATCCAGCGGTAGGCGGCCAGGTAGTGGTGGGAGGGCGGGAGGTCCGGGTCGTGGTAGATCGCGATCGGGTTCTCGCCGAAGCCGCGCGGCGGCTGGATGAGGATCAGCAGGTTGCCGAAGCGGAGGGCCGCGAGGACGATGTCGCCCTCCGGGTTGGCGCTGCGGTCGACGAACATCTCGCCGGGCGCCGGGCCCCAGTGCTCCTCGACGGCGGTGCGGAGCTGCTCGGGGAGGGTGGCGAACCAGCGGCGGTAGTCGGCCGCCGGGATACGGACCGGGTTGCGGGCCAGCTGCTCCTCGGTGAGCCAGTCCTGGTCGTGGCCACCCGCCTCGATGAGGGCGCGGATCAGCTCGTCACCGTCGCCGGAGGCCAGCCCGGGGACGTCGGCGCCCCCGAAGTCGTAGCCCTCGTCGCGCAGTCGGCGCAGCAGGGCGACCGCGCTGGCGGGGGTGTCCAGGCCGACCGCGTTGCCGATGCGGGAGTGCTTCGTCGGGTAGGCGGACAGGACGAGCGCGAGGCGCTTGTCGGCGTTGGCGATGTGGCGGAGCCGGGCGTGGCGTACGGCGATTCCGGCGACACGGGCGGCGCGCTCGGGGTCTGCGACATAGGCCGGGAGGCCGTCCTCGTCGATCTCCTTGAAGGAGAACGGGACGGTGATCAGGCGGCCGTCGAACTCGGGCACGGCGATCTGACTGGCGGCGTCGAGCGGGGAGACGCCCTCGTCGCTCTCCTCCCAGGCGGCGCGCGAGCCGGTCAGGCACAGGGCCTGCAGGATCGGCACGTCGAGGCCGGTCAGGGCGCCCGCGTCCCAGGACTCGTCGTCGCCGCCGGCCGACGCCTCGGCGGGCTTGGTGCCGCCCGCGGCGAGGACGGTGGTGACGATGGCGTCGGCGGCGCGGAGTTCCTCGATCAGCTCGGGCTCGGGGGCGCGCAGGGAGGCCACGTACAGCGGGAGCGCGTGGGCGCCCGTGTCCTCGATCGCCTCGCACAGGGCGCCCACGAAGGCGGTGTTGCCGCTCATGTGGTGGGCGCGGTAGTAGAGCACGGCGACGGTCGGGCCGTCGGTGCCCTCGGCGCCGTCGCGCGGGGTGCGCTCCAGCGGGCCCCACGAGGGGGCGGGCGCGGGGGCGTCGAAGCCGTGGCCGGTGAGCAGGACGGTGTCGGAGAGGAAGCGGGCGAGCTGCTCCAGGTTGGCGGGGCCGCCGTGGGCGAGATAGGCGTGGGCCTCGGCGGCGATGCCGACCGGGACCGTGGAGGCGGCCATCAGCTGGGCGTCGGGGGCCTGTTCACCGGTGAGGACGACTACCGGGCGGCCGTCGGCGAGCAGCAGGTCGAGGCCGTCCTGCCAGGCGCGGATGCCGCCGAGGAGACGTACGACGACCAGGGCGGCGCCGTCGAGGAGCGCCGGGATGTCGTCCAGCGCGAGGCGGGAGGGGTTGGCGAAGCGGTACGGGACCGGGCCGGCGGCCGCGCGGGCGCTGAGCAGGTCGGTGTCGGACGTCGACAGAAGCAGGATGTGGGGCTGCGTCGAGCGCTCCCCGGACGATGGCTGCATGCGGCTGCTGGCCTTCCTCGGGGTCCGCGCCCCGGGCGGTGTCGGATCGGAGTCTCCCCTGCTCGGGCGGGACCGAGGGGTACGGGGAAGGGAGTTCCTGACTTGCCCGCCCCTCCTGGGACGGACTCACAGTGGCGGGACCGCGCCGGACTCACACCGGGCTTCCTCCCCTGTCGCCGTGGTGGCGTCGGCGGACCGGATGATCCACCAAGCAGCATAGTAAGGGTCGCCTCAAAAGGGCGGAGGATACGTCCGTTGTGCCGGTGGGTATGCTCGCCGCCATGTCCACGCCTCCCGTCCGTTCATCGTCCCAGGCCACAGCGGTCACACGGGACCGTGGTGACGCCTGCCCGGGGACGTTGCGGCTGCACGCGGCGGACGACGGGGCGCTGGCCCGGGTCCGGGTGCCCGGTGGTGTGCTGACCGTCCGCCAGGCCGAGGCGCTCGCCGAGGCGGCACGGCGGCTCGGCGACGGTGAGCTGCATCTCACCTCGCGCGGCAATGTGCAGCTGCGGGGACTTGCCGACGGCTGCGGGGCCGAGCTGGCCGAGTCACTGGACGCGGCCGGGCTGTTGCCCTCCGCCGGGCACGAGCGGGTGCGCAACATCGTCGCCTCGCCCCTGGCCGGCCTCGACGGGCGGGGCCTGCGTGACGTACGGCCCTGGCTGTCGGCCCTCGACGCGGCGCTGTGCGCGAGCGACGCGGCGCGGGAACTGTCGGGCCGGTTCCTGTTCGCGCTCGACGACGGGCGGGGGGATGTGGCCGGGCTCGACGCCGATGTGACGGTCCGGGCGGCCGGGGACGGCGGTGCGCTGCTGAGCCTCGGAACGGCCGACGAGGCCCTGTCGGTGCCCGGCGAGGACGCGCCCCGTGCCGCGCTGGCGGCCGCCGAGACCTTCTTGGAGGCGGCGCGGGAGAGCGGGTCCCGGGTCTGGCGTGTGACCGAACTCCCACTCCAGGGCGAGTTGCTCCGCCTGGTCCGCCATCGACTGGCCGCCGACGGCATCGACGCCGCCAGCCGGGCCCGGACCGGAACCGGGACGGCCCGGGCCGAGGGCCCGCCCCCCGGAGCCGTCGGCGACGCACTCTCCGTACACCCTCCCCTCGGGCGCCTCACCGCCCTCCAGTGGCGGGAGTTGACGCACCTCGCGTCCACGACCCCCTGCCGTGAACTGCGGTTGACTCCCTGGCGCGGAGTCGTCGTCCCCACGCCGGGCCTGGGCGAGGAGCAGGCGTCCGAAGCGCTCGCCCGGCTCACCGTGACCGGCCTCGTCACCGATCCGGCCTCTCCCTGGCTCCGCGTCGGCGCCTGCATCGGGCGGCCCGGCTGCGCGAAGTCCCTCGCGGACGTACGGGCGGACGCGACCGGGAGCCTCGACGCGGCCGGGCGCGGCGGCCTCCCCCTGTACTGGTCCGGATGCGAGCGCCGCTGCGGCCACCCCCGGGGTGAACGGATCGACGTGGTGGCCGTGCCGGGCGGCGGCTACCAGCTCTCCCGCGCCACCCCGGGACAGGACCCACGCACCGCGTCCATGGCCGGCCCCGGCCAACTCGCCACCGCCCTGGCGGCGATCACCCCATGACCCGCACGAACCACACCCTCACGAACCACACCTGCACAAACGACACCCTCACGAACGACACCTGCACGAACGACACCCGTATGACGACCGAGAGCAGCGAGAAGACCACCGTGACCACGTACGACTACGAGAAGGACGGCCCGGCGATCTACCGGCAGTCCTTCGCCACCATCCGCGCGGAGGCGGACCTCGCGGCCCTGCCCGCCGACGTCAGCCAGGTCGCGGTACGGATGATCCACGCCTGCGGAATGGTCGACCTCGTACGGGACTTGGCGTACACGCCCGACGCGGTGGCCCGTGCCCGTGCGGCCCTGCGCGCCGGAGCGCCCATCTTCACCGACGTCCAGATGGTGGCCAGCGGGGTGACCCGCAAGCGGCTGCCCGCCGACAACGACGTGCTGTGCACGCTCTCCGACCCGGCCGTCCCCGAGCTGGCGGCGAAGCTGGGCACGACGCGCAGCGCCGCCGCCCTGGAGCTGTGGCGGGACCGGCTGGAGGGTGCGGTCGTGGCTGTCGGCAACGCGCCCACCGCGCTCTTCCGGTTGCTGGAGATGATCGAGGAGGGCGCGCCCCGGCCCGCCGCCGTCATCGGCGTGCCGGTCGGGTTCGTCGGCGCCGCCGAGTCCAAGGACGCGCTCGCCGCGCACCCGTCGGGCCTGGAGCACATCGTCGTACGCGGCCGTCGTGGTGGGAGCGCCATCGCCGCCGCCGCGCTCAACGCGATCGCGAGTGAGGAAGAGTGAGCGGCAAGCTGTACGGGGTGGGGCTCGGCCCCGGTGACCCGTCCCTGATGACCGTCCGGGCCGTCGAGGTCATCTCCGAGGCGGATGTGATCGCGTATCACAGCGCCCGCCACGGCCGTTCCATCGCCCGCTCGATCGCGGCGAAGCACCTGCGCGCCGACCATATCGAGGAGCGGCTGGTCTACCCGTTGACGACGGAGACCACCGATCACCCGGGTGGCTACAAGGGCGCGATGGAGGAGTTCTACGCGGAGGCGTCGGCCCGGCTGGCCGCGCATCTCGACGCGGGGCGCACGGTCGCGGTCCTCGCGGAGGGCGATCCGCTCTTCTACGGCTCCTACATGCACATGCACAAGCGGCTCGTCGACCGCTACGACACCGAGGTCGTCCCCGGTGTCACGTCCGTGTCCGCCGCCGCCGCGCGTCTGGGCACGCCGCTCGTCGAGGGCGAGGAGGTGCTGACGATCCTGCCGGGCACCCTGCCCGAGGAGGAGCTGACCGCACGGCTCGCCGCGACGGACGTGGCCGTGGTGATGAAGCTGGGGCGGACCTTCACCAAGGTGCGGAGCGCGCTGGAGAGTTCGGGGCGGCTGGGCGAGGCCCGCTACGTCGAGCGGGCCACCATGGCCGGGGAGCGGCTCGCCGAACTGGCGGACGTGGACGCGGAGTCGGTGCCGTACTTCTCGGTGGCCGTGCTGCCCAGTCAGGTCGACTCCGAGCGGCCCGTGGCCCGGGAGCGGGGCGAGGTCGTGGTGGTCGGGACCGGGCCCGCCGGTCCGCTGTGGCTGACGCCCGAGACGCGGGGCGCGCTCGCCGCCGCCGACGACCTGGTCGGCTACACCACCTACCTGGACCGGGTGCCGCGGCGGGCGGGCCAGGTCCGGCACGGCTCGGACAACCGGGTCGAGTCGGAGCGCGCCGAGTTCGCCCTCGATCTGGCCCGGCGCGGACGGCGGGTCGCGGTCGTCTCCGGCGGCGACCCGGGTGTCTTCGCCATGGCGACGGCCGTGCTGGAGGCCGCCGCGCAGGAGGAGTACGCGGACGTCCCGGTGCGGGTGCTGCCGGGGGTGACCGCCGCCAACGCGGCCGCCGCCCGCGCGGGCGCCCCGCTCGGCCACGACTACGCCACGATCTCCCTCTCCGACCGGCTCAAGCCGTGGGAGGTCATCGCCGAGCGGCTGCGCGCGGCGGCCTCGGCGGACCTGGTGCTGGCCCTGTACAACCCCGGTTCGCGCAGCCGCACCTGGCAGGTGGGCAAGGCGCGCGAGCTGCTGCTGGAGCACCGGGCGCCGGACACCCCGGTCGTGGTCGCGCGGGACGTGGGCGGCTCCGGCGAGCGGGTGCGGATCGTACGGCTGGCCGACCTGGACCCGGCCGAGGTCGACATGCGCACGATTCTGCTGGTCGGCTCCTCACAGACCCAGGTCGTACGGCGGGGGGACGGCGAGCAGATCGTCTGGACGCCTCGCCGGTATCCGGAGGGGTGAGCGGGGCGGTACCGCGAGCGGCGGCTGCCGGGGTTCAGCGGGCGGGGAGACGCTCTTCGACCCAGCGCGCCGCCGCCTCGGGGTCCGCCACCACGGTGACGCCCTCGGGCACGGGAGGCCTGCGCACCACGACGACGGGCACCCCGGCCTCCCGGGCCGCGGTCAGTTTCGGCGCGGTGGCGGCTCCCCCGCTGTCCTTCGTCACGACGACGTCGACGCGGTGGCGGCGCAGCAGTTCCCGCTCCCCGTCGAGGGTGAAGGGGCCCCGGTCGAGCAGCACCTCCATACGGGCCGGGTGCGGGGCCTCGGGCGCGTCGACGGACCGTACGAGGAACCACAGGTCGTCCAGGGCGGCGAAGGCTGCCAGGCCCATGCGCCCGGTGGTGAGGAACACGCGTCGGCCGAACGTGGGCAGCAGCTTCGCGGCCTCTTCCAGCGAGCCCACGTCGTGCCAGTCGTCGCCGTCGGCCGGGACCCAGCCGGGTCGGCGCAGCGCGAGCAGGGGAACATGGGTCATGGCGGCCGCCCGTGCCGCGTGGAAACTCATGGTCCCGGCGAAAGGATGGGTGGCGTCGATGAGCGCGTCCACCCCGTGCTCGCGCAGCCAGGCGCCCAGCCCCTCGGCCCCGCCGAAGCCGCCGACGCGGACCTCGCCCGGGGGCAGCCGTGGGCTGGCGACCCGTCCGGCGAGAGAGCTGGTCAGGGTCAGGCCGGGGGTGCCGTGCAGCCGCTCGGCCAGACGGCGGGCCTCCGTGGTTCCGCCGAGTATCAGTACGTGCATGGAAGTCCGGGTCCGTTCATGAGCGGTGAAGCGAAAGACATCGGTGCGGCGAAAGCCGTCGGTGAGGCGAAAGCCGTCGGTGAGGCGAAAGCCGTCGGTGAGGCGAAAGCCGTTGGTGAGGCGAAAGCCGTTGGTGAGGCGAAAGCGGTCGGCGAGGCCAAGGGCGGTCGCGCGGCCCAACTCAAGCACACCGGTCTGCGGCACGGCTGGACCACCGGTGCCTGTGCGACCGCCGCGACGACGGCCGCGTACACCGCGCTGCTGACCGGCGAGTTCCCCGACCCGGTGACCATCACCCTGCCGAAGGGTCAGACCCCGTCGTTCGCGCTCGCGGTCGAGGAGCTGACCGGCGGGAGCGCGATGGCGGGGATCGTGAAGGACGCGGGCGACGACCCGGACGTCACGCACGGCGCGCTGGTCCGGGCCACGGTACGGCGGCTGCCCGCCGGAGCCGGGGTGGTGTTCAAGGCCGGTCCCGGGGTCGGGACGGTCACCCGTCCGGGCCTGCCCCTGCCCGTCGGCGAGCCGGCTGTGAACCCGGTCCCCCGCCAGATGATGCGGGACCACGTCGCCGAGGTCGCCGCCCGCCACGGCGGCACCGGCGATGTCGAGATCACCCTCTCCGTGGACCACGGCGAGGAGATCGCCCGCTCCACCTGGAACCCCCGCCTCGGCATCCTCGGCGGTCTGTCCATCCTGGGCACGACCGGGATCGTCGTCCCGTACTCCTGCTCGGCGTGGATCGACTCCATCCGGCGGGGCGTGGACGTGGCACGGGCGGCCGGGCGTACACATGTCGCCGGGTGCACGGGGTCGACGTCGGAGAAGACGGTCGTCGCCGAGTACGAGCTGCCCGAGGACGCCCTGCTCGACATGGGCGACTTCGCGGGCGCGGTGCTCAAGTACGTCCGCCGGCATCCCGTCGACCGGCTGACCATCTGCGGCGGCTTCGCCAAACTCTCCAAGCTCGCCGCCGGCCATCTCGACCTGCACTCCGCCCGCTCCCAGGTCGACAAGGGCTTCCTCGCCGAACTCGCCCGGCGCGGCGGCGCGGACGAGGCACTCGCCGCCGAGGTGGCCGGCGCCAACACCGGGCTCGCCGCGCTCCAGCTGTGCATGGCCGCCGGGGTGCCGCTCGGCGACCTGGTCGCGACGACGGCCCGCGACGAGGCACTCGCCGTGCTGCGGGGCGCGCCCGTCGCGGTCGACGTCATCTGCATCGACCGCGCGGGCATGGTCGTGGGCCGCAGCACGGTCCGCTAGCCGGGCATCCGCATGTGCGTTGTCGGCTGCGGGTGGGTGGGGGCTGGTCGCGCAGTTCCCCGCGCCCCTAAAAGACGCAGGCCCCGCGCCCCTAAAAGACACAGGCCCCGCAGGCCTGAAAAGCGACGGCCCTGCGGGCCGAAAAGCACGGGGCGCAGCCCCTGCTTTTCAGGGGCGCGGGGAACTGCGCGAGAAGCCCCACGCACCCGCACCCGACAACGCACCCAGGGCATCAGCAAACGTGCCGGTCCCGCTCCGGCGAGTACAGGTGGCTGTCGCGGAACTGCTCGGCCCCCAGAGCCCGCCCGACCATGATCACGGCCGTGCGCAGCACACCCGCCTCCTTCACCTGCCCCGCGATGTCCGCGAGGGTGCCCCGGATGATCAGTTCCTCGGGGCGGGAGGCGTAGGCGACGACCGCGACGGGGCAGTCGGCGCCGTAGTGCGGGAGGAGTTCCTCGACGACCCGGTCGACGTACCGCGCGGCCAGGTGCAGCACGATCAGCGCGCCGCTGCGGCCGAGGGTGGCCAGGTCCTCGCCCTCCGGCATGGCCGTGGCGCGCTGGGCGATCCGCGTGAGGATGACGGTCTGGCCGACGGTGGGCACGGTCAGCTCCCGCTTCAGGGCAGCCGCCGCGGCGGCGAAGGCGGGCACGCCCGGCACCACCTCGTACGGCACTCCGGCCGCGTCGAGCCGTCGCATCTGCTCGGCGACCGCGCTGAACACGGACGGGTCCCCGGAGTGCAGCCGGGCCACGTCGTGGCCCTCCTCGTGCGCGCGCACCAGCTCGGCGGTGATCTGGTCCAGGTCGAGCTGGGCGGTGTCCACCAGCCGGGCGTCCGGCGGGCATTCGGCCAGCAGTTCGCGTGGGACGAGGCTGCCCGCGTACAGGCAGACCTGGCAGGCGGCGAGCGTGCGGGCACCGCGGACCGTGATCAGGTCGGCGGCACCGGGGCCGGCGCCGATGAAGTACACGGTCATCTGTCTGCTCCCGAAGCGGTGTCGACGGTGTCGAGGGTGGTTTTCTGTACGGCCCACTGGGTCACCGGCATCGCCTGCCGCCACCCGGTGAAGCCGCCCACGGGCACGGCGTGCGCCACCGCGAGCCGCACCAGCTCGCCGCCGTGGCGGCGGTGGGCGGCGGCGAGCAGCGCCTCGGACTCCAGCGTCACGGTGTTGGCGATCAGTCGTCCACCCACGGGCAGCGCCGCCCAGCAGGCGTCGAGGAGGCCGGGCGCGGTGAGTCCGCCGCCGATGAACACGGCGTCGGGCGGGGGCAGTTCGGCCAGCGCGGCGGGCGCGGCACCGGTGACGACCCGCAGGCCGGGTACACCGAGCCGGTCGGCGTTGCGGGTGATGCGTTCGGCCCGCACCGGGTCGCGTTCGACGGTGACCGCCCGGCAGGCGGGGTGCGTACGCATCCACTCGATGGCGATCGAGCCCGATCCGCCGCCGATGTCCCACAGCAGTTCGCCGGGTGCCGGGGCGAGCGCGGCCAGCGTGGCGGCGCGCACATACCGCTTGGTCAGCTGCCCGTCGTGCTCGTACGCCTCGTCGGGGAGGCCGGGTACGGCGCCGAGCCGCAGGGTGTCCGGGGTCCCGCGGCACTCGACGGCGACGATGTTGAGGGGGTCGCCGGGCGTCCGCGTCCAGTCGTCGGCGGTGGTCTCGTCACTCGTCCGTTCCCGCTCGCCGCCGAGCTGTTCCAGGACGCGCATCCGGCTCGGTCCGAAGCCCCGGTCCCGCAGCAGGGCGGCGACCTCGGCGGGCGTGCCTGCGTCCGCGCTGAGCACGAGGAGCCGGCGGCCGTCGTGCAGGGCGGCGGCCAGGCGGTCGGCGGGTCTGCCGACGAGGGTGACGACGTCGACGTCCTCCAGCGGCCAGCCGAGGCGGGCGGCCGCGTAGGAGACGGAGGAGGGGTGCGGCAGGACGCGCAGCCGGTCACCTGCCTCCTCGGCGAGGGCGCGGCCGATGCCGTAGAACATGGGGTCGCCGCTGGCCAGTACGGCGATCCGGCGGCCGGCGTGCGCGGCGAGCAGCGCGGGAACGGCGGGGCGCAGGGGCGAGGGCCAGGCGATCCGCTCGCCCGCGCACTCCGGGGGCAGCAGGTCGAGCTGCCGTGGGCCCCCGATCAGGACCTCGGCGTCGCGCAGGACCGCCCGGGAGGCGTCGGGGACGCCTCGCCAGCCGTCGGCGCCGAGCCCGACGACGGTGACGGCGTACGGCGGTCCTGGTCGTGCGGGGGTCACTGCGCGGTACCTCGGCGGTTCGGGGGCGGGCGGCTCTCGGGGACGACAGAGGCGCACTCTACTGGGCGGTGACCTGCACGCCTGTGCCCGGGTGCACGTCACCGCCCGTCGCGTCCGGCACCGGGTGCGGTCATCGCGTCCAGTAGGCGATGTTGCGGAACCGGGCCTCGGCGCGGCCGGAGCCGTGGTTGTAGACGCCGTTCTTGAAGTAGCGGGTCGCGGGGCCCCGGTCGTCGACCGTCAGGACGAGGGAGTCGTCGAGGTAGACCTTGATGGTGCCGGTCCCGCTGCTCGCCTCGTGGGCGATCTTCACGTTGAACCAGGTGTCGTACGCGTTGGTCTTGAGCACCGTGCCGTCGTAGCGGCGCACGGTGCCGCCGCCCGTGTTGTGGACGTTGAGCATGATGTCGGTGGCCGGGGTGCCCGAAGGGCGGCGGGTCCGCAGGATCTGGACGAAGGACGCGCGGTCGCCACCGGCCGGCAGGTAGACGTCGGCGTCCCACATGTGGTCGCCCGTCGTGTAGTCGTTCTTCCAGCGCATCTCGGTGCGCGGGTCCGTGGAGTTGCCCTCCTCGAACGGCTCGTCGGTGGCGTACACCCACATACGATGGACGCCTCCGCTGTAGCTGTGCCGGTCGCTCAGATCGAGGTTCCAGGGTTTCTGCCAGCTGTACGTGAACGAGGTCCGCGTCCAACCGTCGGTCGGGTCGGCGGCCGGGGCGGTCGGTGCCGCCGACGCGGCACCCGTGAGCGGGGACTGGGGCAGGGTCAGCGCGGCACCGCCGGCCAGCAGGCCGGCTCCCGCCCGTAGGACGGTTCGCCTCTTCATCATGCGTCCTTTCCGGTGCGAAGACATCGGGCGAATACATCGGGTCGAGCTACATCAGACCGAATACATCGGATGAGTCAAACGTCTGGACCAGGTTGCCCATGTGAGCATGGAGCCCAACTCCGCTCCCCCACAGCCCAATTCCGGCCTGTATTCCGCTTGATCTCGCCACGCTCAGACCATTGACAGGTACACGAACCCTGCTTAGGTTCGCCGATACACCCGATGTATCGATGATCCGTCAGGTCTGGAGGACGATGATGACCTCGCAGTCGGGGAAGCACTCCCCCCTGCCCCGCCGTGCCGTGATCGGCACCGCGCTGGGCGGTGCGGCGGTGGCGGCCCTGCCCGGGACGGCCCATGCCGGACAGTCCTTACCGGCGGCGGCACCGCCCGCCGAAACCGATGCGGTGGCCTCGGGGCGCAGACGCCCCTGGAAACTCCGCGACACCATGGCCACCGACCGCTCCTGGAACCGGTTCCTTCGCGACCAGGACCTCCGCTGGAGCAGACTGCCCACCCGCTGGTACGAGGGCCCGTTCCTCGGCGACGGGCTGCTCGGCAGCATGATCTACCAGGAGCCGGACACCAACCGGATCCGCTTCACCGTCCAGCACGGCCGCGTCCAGGACCACCGGCCCCGGTTCGGCAGCGGCTGGGGCACCTGCCGGCTGCCGGTCGGCCACCTCACGCTCGACCCGGTCGGCACCATCACCGCCGTCGACTGGCGGCTGAGCCTGTGGAACGCCGAACTCACCGGCACCGTCACCACCACCGCCGGCACCCTCACCCTCTCCGCCCTCATCCACGACGAGGTCCTGGCCACCCGGGTGACGGCCGACGGCGGCGAACAGGTCGTCTGGACCTTCCACCCCGAGGAGGCCATCAGCCCCCGGAAGATCAGCGAGGCCCCGCCCGCCGACTACACCGCCCACCCGCCCTGGACGACCCGGACCACCGCCGACGGCACCGAGCAGGTGCTCCAGCCGCTCATCGGCGGCCAGACCGCCACCGCCTACCGCCGCGACGGCGACGAACTGCTGCTCAGTGTGGGACACAGTGCCCCCTCCGAGACCGCCGCCGAGGCCGCGTCGCTGGGGAACCTCCGGCGCGCTCAGTCGTACGGCACACTCCGCCGACGGCACCTGCGCTGGTGGCACGCCTTCTACCCGAAGAGCTTCGTCTCGTTCCCCGACGAGCGGCTGCAGAGTTTCCACTGGATCCAGCTCTACAAGGTCGCCTCCGCCAGCCGCGCGGGCGGCCCCGTCATGGCCACCTGCGGGCCGTGGCTGGAGCCGACCCCGTGGCCCGCGGTCTGGTGGAACCTCAACATCCAGCTGGAGTACTGGCTCGTCCACGGCTCCAACCACCTGGAACTCGACTCGCTCGCCACCACCGTGCGGCAGAACCAGGAACAGCTGATCGCCAACGTTCCCGCCGCCTACCGCGCGGACAGCTCCGGCGTCGGCCGCAGCTCCGACATGTTCGCCAACCGCGGGGTGGGCCGACCGGGCACCGGCGCCGAGGTCGGCGACCTCACCTGGGCGCTGCACAACGTGTGGCTGACCTATCGGCACTCCATGGACAAGGCCCTGCTCCGCGAAACGGTCTTCCCGGTGCTGCGCCGGGCGATCAACTACTACTTGCACTTCCTCACCCCGGGCAGCGACGGCAAGCTCCATCTGCCGAGCACGCTCTCCCCCGAGTACCCGGTCGTGCCGCCGCAGGACACCAACTACGACCTGGCCCTCATCCGCTGGGGCTGCCAGACACTCATCGAATCCGCCGAACTGCTCGGCGTCGACGACGAGTTGATCCCGCGCTGGCAGGAGGTGCTGACCAGGCTCACCCCGTACCCGGTCGACGACAACGGCTACATGATCGGCGCCGACACCCCGTACGCGCAGTCCCACCGGCACTACTCGCATCTGCTGATGGTGTATCCGCTGTACCTCGTCAACTGGGAGCAGCCCGAGAACCGTGACCTGATCACGAAGTCGGTGGTCCGCTGGCACGCGCTGCCGAGCGCCCACCGGGGCTACAGCTACACGGGGGCCGCGTCGATGTACGCGATGACCGGCGACGGCGACACCGCGATCACCTATCTGCTGAAGTTCTTCGACCCCACCACCCGCTACCCCTGCCGGCCCAACACCCACTACACCGAGGCCGGTCCGGTCATCGAGACGCCGCTGTCCGCCTCGCAGTCACTGCACGACATGTTCTGCCAGAGCTGGGGCGGCGTGATCCGTGTCTTCCCCGCTGTCCCGTCCGCCTGGGCGGACGTCACGCTGCACGACTTCCGCACCCAGGGCGCCTTCCTGGTCAGCGCGGTCCGCAAGGGCGGGGCGACCCGGTTCATCCGGATCAGGAGCCTGGCCGGCGAGCCGCTCAGGCTCCGGCACGGGCTCGGTGGCCGTCTCACCGTCCTCCTCGACGACGGCAGCCAGGCCCGCACCCGCGACCTGGGCGACGGCACCCTCGCCATCGATCTGCCCAAGGGCCGCGAGGTGCTCGTCCACTCCGGCTCCCGGCCCGACCTCGTCATCGCACCCGTCGCCGTCAGCGAACCGGGCGCGGCCTGGGGACTGCCGTAACGACCACCGCCCCGGGGGACACGCACACATCAACAGGGAGGATTCTCATGGCGGTTCCGATCAGGACCGCGGTCGCCGGGCTCTGCGCCGGACTGGTGGCCACACTGCTCACGACCGTGCCCGCGCGGGCCGAACAGCACGACCGCGCCTGGGCCGTGTCCGCGACGGCACACGCACCACGCGCGCGGGTGTCCCTGGACTCCACCACCGGCGCCCTGAGCCTCGCGGTGTCCCGCGGCGGCCGTACCGTCGTCGAGCCGTCGCCCGTCGGCATCGTCACCGAACAGGCCGACCTGTCCCAGGGGCTGCGCTTCCTGCACCGCAGGGACAGGGTGATCGACGAGCGGTACCGGACGAAGGCGGGCAAGCGGCTGGACCGCCGGGTGCGGATGAACGAGAGCCGACTGTCGTTCGCCACGGCCGCCGGTGCCCGGCTCGACCTCGTCGTCCGTGCCTCCGCCGACGGCGTCGCCTACCGGTACGTCCTGCCCGCCGGGTACGGCGACGTGCTCGGCGAAACCTCCGCGTTCAACCTTCCGGCGGACGCGAAGGCATGGCTCGGCACCTACCGGGCCGACAACGAGGGGCAGTTCGTCCAGTACACCGCCGCGGGCGCGCCCACCGGGGCGTACTCGGACCAGGCGCTGTTCGCGACCGACGGCGGCTACACCCTGCTCGCCGAGTCCGACCTCACCGGGGCCTACTCCGGCGCCCGGCTCACCCACGAACAGGGCACGGGCACCTACCGGATCAAGCTCGCCGACGACCGGGTCCGGACCGACGGCCCCCTCGCCACCCCCTGGCGTGCCATGGTCACCGGCGACCTCGCCACCGTCACCCGCTCCACCTTCACCGACGACCTCGCCCCCGCCACCAAGGTCAGCGACCGTTCCTGGATCCGGCCCGGCACCGCCCTGTGGACCTGGCTCGCCGGCGGCCGACCGGCCGGCCAGAGCCTCGCCGCGCAGAAGGCCTACGTCGACTACGCCGCCGAACGCGGCTGGCCCTACGAGGCCGTCGACGCGGGCTGGTACTTCAGGTCCGACGCGTGGGACACCACCGACCCGGACTGGCAGACCAACAGCTGGATGCCGGAACTCGTCGAGTACGCGCGCGCCAAGGGTGTCGGCATCATCGTCTGGATCCACCAGCGCGACCTCGACACGGCCGAGGAACGCGCCCAGTGGCTGCCCACCCTGGAACGCTGGGGCGTCAAGGGCGTCAAGATCGACTTCATGGACTCCGAGGCCCAGGCCACGCTCAAGTGGTACGACGCGATCCTTCCGGAGACCGCCGCCCACCATCTCCTGGTCAACTTCCACGGTTCCACGATCCCCAAGGGCATCCAGCGCACCTGGCCGCACGTCATGACCCTGGAGGGCGTCGCGGGCGAGGAGAAGCGGACCAACACCGCCGCCCACCTCACCACCCTGCCCTTCACCCGCAACGTCATCGGCTCAATGGACTTCACCCCCGGCGCCTTCCAGCGCGTCGGACTGCGCCCCAACTCCGACGCGGCCGAGGTCGGGCTCTCCGTCGCCTACGAGTCGGGCCTGCAGATGTTCGCGGGCACCCCCGAGTCGTACGACGCCCGGCCGCTCGCCCGGTCCTACTTCGACCAGGTCCCCGCCGCCTGGGACGACACCCGGCTCCTCGCCGGACAGCCCGGCCAGGAGGCGGTGCTCGCCCGCCGCAGCGGCGACCGCTGGTTCCTGGGCGGGGTGTACGCCGGCGCGGCCCGCACCGCGGAGGTACCGCTGTCCCTCGGCTCCGGACGCTGGCTGGTCGAGACGATCCGGGACGGCGCCGACGGCCTCGTCCAGGACCGGCAGGTCCTGCGCGGCGGCGACAGGCTCACCGTCGGCGTCACCGCCAACGGCGGCTTCGCCGCCCTCGCCTGCCCGTGGCGCCCGGGGGTCACCACCTGTTACCACTGAGCCTCACCGACACGGTCCGACACGGTCCGACACGGTCGCAGGCCGGCGGCTGGGCCGCGTACGTGACGCGCACGACGCCGTCGGCATGCCGTTCCGCCCGGCCGCGTACGCCGAACACATCCCGGGTGGTGATCCCGGTGCTGCGGATCAGGGCCAGGAGCTCGAACCGGGCGGTGGCCGGCGCCGACGCGCACTCGCGCTACTACTCCGAGGACGTCCAGGCGACGGCCCCCGGCGCTGTCGACCTCGTGATCGTCCCGGGCGCGGACCACGTCGACCTGTACGACCGCAAGGACCTCATCCCCTTCGACAGGCTCGACGAGTTCTTCACCAAGAACCTCGCCTGACCGCAAGTGCCCCCGACAGGCCGTTACCGCCACCAGCCTGTCGGGGAGCCCCCACGGCGGAAGCGGACTCTCGGGAACGGTCGGGACGGTCACCCCGCAGAGCTCCCTGATGCCACCGTGGTCAGCAACGGATTGCCTACCTCGCGCACAGACTCGGCATGGACCCGATCGAACTGCGCACGCGCAACGAACCGAACGAGAACGACTCGTCCGGGCTGCCGTTCTCCACCCGCCGGCTACGCGAGTGCTACACCGCGGGGGCGCGCGAGTTCGGCTGGCACCGCCACAGCCCCCGACCGCGCGCCCGGCGCGAGGGCGACCGCTGATCGGCATGGGCGGTGCCGTCGGTGTGTACAAGACGCAACCACGCCCAGGCGCGAATTCGTCTGTACGCCGACGGCACCGCCCATCCTCCTTCCTTGCTGTGCTGTATCGGTGAGGGGTGGGGCGTCAGTTGTTGATGAGGACCTTGAGGCTCTTGCGGTCGGCCATGTCCTGGTAGCCGGCCGGGACGCCGTCGAGCGTGGTGGTGACGTCGAAGACCTTGCCCGGCTCGATGGCGCCGTTGAGGATGTCGGGCATCAGTTCCTCGATGTAGGCGCGGACCGGGGCGGGGCCGCCGGCCAGGCGGATGTTGTGGCGGAAGAGGCTGCCGAAGCCGATCGGCGCCTCCTCGTACTGCGGGACGCCGACGCGGCTGATGACACCGCCCGGACGGACGATCCCGGTGGCCTGCTCGTAGGCGGGCATGTTGCCGACGCACTCCAGGACCACGTGCGTGCCGTGCCCGCCGGTCAGCTCCCGCACCTGGGCGATGCCTTCGTCGCCACGTGCGGAGATGACATCGGTGGCGCCGAACTCGCGGCCCAGGTCGGTGCGCGCCTGGTGACGGCCCATCAGGATGATCTGCTCGGCGCCCAGGCGCTTGGCGGACAGGACCCCCAGCAGGCCGACCGCGCCGTCACCGATCACGGTGACGCGGGTGCGCTCGTTCACGCCGCCCGCCACCGCGGCGTGGTGGCCGGTGCCGAAGACGTCCGAGAGCGTCAGCAGGGACGGGATGAGCGCGGAGTCCGGGGCGACGGGGAGCTTGACGAGGGTGCCGTCGGCGAGCGGGACGCGGACCGCTTCGGCCTGGCCGCCCTCCTCCGCTTCGCCGTCCCAGAAGTTGGCCTGGGCGTGGGCGCAGGAGGTGTGCAGGCCCTCGCGGCAGAACTCGCAGGTGTTGTCGGAGATGGCGAAGGGGGCGACGACCAGGTCGCCGTGCTTGACGGTGGTCACCTCCGAGCCGGTGTCCTCGACGACGCCGATGAACTCGTGGCCCATCCGGGCGGGACCGTCTTCGGCCTTGTGCGAGCCGTACGGCCACAGGTCGCTGCCGCAGACGCAGGACGCGGTGATCCGGACCAACGCGTCGGTGGGGCGCTTGATGACGGAGTCGGGGACGTTCTCGACGCGGACGTCGCCGGCGCCGTACAGGAGTGTTGCGCGCATCAGGGATGCTCCATTTCCTCGTGGTGGGTGATACGGGGTGGTGGATGGGTGGTGTGGTCAGTTGCCCGTCGAGAGCAGGACCTTGCCGATGGTGTGGCGGTCGCCCAGCAGGCGGTGGGCCTCGGCGGCCTCGGCCAGGGGGAGAACCCTGGAGATATGCGGTTTCAGCCAGCCGTTCTCGATGCCCTCGATCACGGCGTTCGCGCGGGACAGCATGTCGTCGCTGGTTGGCATGAAGTGCCACAGGTCGCCGCCGGACAGCGACAGCGAGCGTTCCATGAGCACGTCGGGCGAGATGGGGTCGGCGGGGCCGCTGGCCGCACCGAAGATCACGATCTGTCCGCGCAGGGCGGCTGCCTGAAGGTTTCCCTGGAAGGTGCTCGCTCCGACGCCGTCGATGATGAGATCGGCGCCGTGCCCGTCGGTCAGACGCAGGGTCTCTTCGGCGAAGTCCTGTTCGGTGTAGAGAATGACGTCGTGGGCGCCTGCCTTGCGGACCGCTTCGGCCTTTTCCTCGGTGGACACCGTCCCGATGACGCGCGCTCCCAGGTGGCGCGCCCACTGCACCAGGAGCAGCCCCACCCCACCCGCGGCGGCGTGGATGAGGACCACGTCCCCCTCGCGGGGCTTGCGGTACTCGTGGATCAGGTAGTGGGCGGTCATGCCCTGCAGCGGGAACGCGGCCCCGTCCTCGAAGGACATGTCGTCGGGCAGGGGGATCAGGCTGTCGGCCGGCACGAGCGTGGCTTCGGCGTAGGCACCCAGCTGCTGCGCGTAGGCGACGCGGTCGCCCGGCCGGACGTTGCTCACGCCGGGGCCGACGGCCTCCACCACGCCGGCCCCTTCCAGGCCCGGGGTGAAGGGCAGCGGCATGGTACGCAGGCCGCGGCGCATGTAGGTGTCCACGAAGTTGACCCCGGCCACGGCCAGGCGGACCAGGACCTCGCCACGCGCGGGGGCTTTGAGGCGGACTTCTTGCGCGGTGAGGGTGTCCGGTCCGCCGAAACTGTTGACGACCATCGCGCGGACGTTTGTCGTGCTGGGTGAGTCAGTCATTTCTGCTGTCCTGCCTCGGGTTGTTCGGTGTGGGGCCGGCCGGGGTGCGGCCTGCTTCTCCGAGTGCCGCGCGGCAGACCCCTTCTTTGTGTCGCGGGCTTCAGGCCGGTGGAGGTGCCGTGTCGCGCCGGGAGCCGGCGGGTCACGCGTGCCTGATCACCAGGCGGTCCATCCGGCTTCGACGGGGACGGTGGCGCCGGTCATGAAGGAGGCTTCCTTGCTGATCAGGAACACGATCACCTCGGCGATCTCCTGCGGCTGTCCGTATCGCTTGAACATCTGCCGTCCGGCGAGCGCGTCGACGGCGTCCTGCGGGGTGGCGAAGCTCTTCTGGTGCTCGGCCGCCATCTACGTGTCGACGAGTCCTGGGCACAGGATGTTCGCCCGGACGTTGTGGGGCGCGTACTCCATCGCCAGTGAGCGGGTGAGGCCGAGGACGGCGGCCTTCGACGCGCAGTAGATGCCGATGTTGGGAAGGGCCGCGAGTGCGCCGATCGAGGACACGTTGACCACGGACCCGCCCCCGGCCTTCACCATTTCCGGGACGACGCGCTTGGCGGTGACCAGGCAGGACAGGGTGTTGATGTGCATCACCTTGTCGAAGTCCTCGACCGTGTGCTCCAGCAGCGGCTTGGAGAAGACGATGCCGGCGTTGTTCACCAGGCCGTCCACCTTGCCGTAGGCGTCGACGAGACGGGTCGTCAGCTCGTCGATGGTCTGCTCGTCGACGATGTCGCCGGCCACCGCGATGGCCTCGCCCCCGGCCTTTCGTACCAGGGCCGCGGTCTCCTCCAGCGAGGAGGCGTCCAGATCGGTCAGTCCTACGCGTGATCCTTCCGCCGCCAGCCGCAGCGCCGCCTGGCGGCCCACGCCACCGCCTGCTCCCGTGACGACCGTGACCGCGTTGTCCAGACGTGCCATTTTCGTTCCTCGTTTCCGTGCAAGGGGGAGGTGCGCTGCGAGTGCCCTCAGCGGTGGAGGACAGCCATACCCCCTCACAACTTTGAGTGATTCTTGGATATTTAGGTCTTTGTGTCCCGTGTCGTGTCGGCCTCTGCGGTGGCCTGGACGGCTGTTGCGGAGCGGCGCCGCTGGGTGAGGGCGATGGCGGTGGTGGGGATCAGGGTGAGAGCGGCGATGGCGGTGCCGACCACGGCGGGGCCGGTGGTCCCGAGCGGCGAGCCGAGGGTGAGGCCGGCGATCCAGGAGCCGATGGCGGTGCCGAGGTTGAATGCCGAGACGGTCAGGGCGGAGGCCAGGACGGGCGCCCGGCGGGCGAAGCGGACGGCCATGGCCATCAGTACCGGGTTGGCGCCGAGCCCGAAGAAGCCCAGCAGGGCGACCAGAATGATGGTGGGCACGGCGTAACCGGCCAGCAGGGAGATCGCAAGCAACAGGAGGGTTGATCCCGCGGCGGCCACGAGAGTCACGGTGTGCGGGCGGCGGTCGCCCAGACGGCCTCCGACGAGCGAGCCGGCCAGGGCGCCAAGTCCGAAGCCGACCAGGACCAGCGGCACGATCCCGGACGCGATGCCCGACCGGTCGGTGAGCAGCGGCGAGATGTAGGAGTACGCCGCCAGCACGCCGCCGGTCGTGGTGGCGCAGGCCGCCAGCACCAGCCACAGGCGGCCGGAGCGCAGAGCGGTCAGCTCGGAGCGGATCGACACCGTCAGCTGGTCGCCACCGTCGTGGGGGACGGTGCGGGCGATCAGCGCGATGGCCGCCGCGGCGAGGGCCGCGAGCGCCCAGAACGGTCCGCGCCAGCCCATGAGCTGCCCGGCGAACGCGCCCACCGGCACGCCGACGACGTTGGCGAGCATGGCTCCGGCACCGACCAGTCCCAGGGCGCGGGAACTGGCGGCAGGGCCTGCGGCGCGTGCGGCGGCCACATTGGCCACCGCCCAGAACGCGCCGGTGGCGATCGCGGTCAAAAACCGTGCCGCCAGAACCAGGGTGAAGTTCGCGCTGAGGGCGACGATGACGTGCCCGGCGGCGAAGACGCCCAGGGCGAGCATCAGGGTGAGCCGCTTGGGCAGCCGCAGCGTGAGCATCGCCATCAACGGCGCGCCGACGATCATCCCGATGGCGAAGACGGTGATCATCAATCCGGTCTGGGCGACGCTGACCTGCAGGTCACCCGCGATCTCCGGCAGCAGGCCCGCCACCACGAACTCGGTGGTGCCCATCAGGAACGTGCCCAGCGCCAGGACGTGGACGACGAGCGGCAGCCGGGCGGACGGAGGCTGGGGGTTGTCAGCCCGTACGGTCTCGGCGGGGGCGTGGAGGGTTGCTCCTCGCGTACTCAAGGTTCATCTCCGTGGGGGTTGCGATCGGGGTACGTCTCCCAGAGAACAAGCCGCCCCACCCTTGAGGAAGGTTGGGTTTATAGGGGGTACAAGCTCAACCTCCCTAACCGCCGGCCGATGTCTACCGTGGAAGGCATGGACGACCGAAGAGACCACCGCACCGAGATCCGGGACTTCCTCGCCAGCCGCCGCGCCAAGATCACCCCGGAGCAGGCCGGACTGCCCACCAGCGGCCGGCGCCGGGTCCCGGGGCTGCGGCGCGAGGAGGTCGCCGTGCTCGCCGGTGTGAGCACCGAGTGGTACACGCGCCTGGAGAAAGGCCACATCAGCGGCGTATCCGAAGACGTACTCGCCGCGGTCGCCCACACCCTGCAGCTGGACGAGGACGAACGCACCTACCTGTTCGACCTGGCTCGAGCAGCCCGCCCGGCCACCCGCACACCGTCCCGCCGCAAGGACGTCGCGGTGCCGCCCCGCATCCAGTGGCTGCTCGACTCCATGACGCTGTCCTCCGCCTTCGTGCGCAACGGCCGCCAGGACGTCATCGCCAGCAACCCGCTGGCCCGGGCCCTGCACGCGCCGGTCTTCGAAAGCGCCACCACCGACAAGCGCGGCCGGCCCAACATCGCCCGCTACATCTTCCTCGACCCGGGCTCCCAGCAGTTCTTCGTCGACTGGGAGGCCGCCGCCATCGCCACCACCGCGCTGCTGCGCGCGGAAGCCGGACGCGAACCCCAGGACCGGGCCCTGCGCGAACTCATCGGCGAACTGTCCACAATCAGTTCCGAGTTCCGCAGCCAATGGGCCGCACACGACGTCCGTATCCGCCACGACGGCGTCAAGCGGCTCTGGCACCCCGAGGTCGGTGACCTGGAGCTGACCTACCAGTCCCTGGACCTCCCCGTGTCCCACCGGGCCATACACGACCTGACCCTCTACACCGCCGAACCGGGCACCACCTCCGAGGACCGGCTCAAGCTCCTGGCCAGCCTGGCAGCGACCCGGCCGGTGATAGAGCCTGCTGACCAGCCGCACGAAGCTGGGCCGTCATCGCGTACCACTGAAAACCGCCCTCCCACGTCCTGAAGCTCATGCAGGCTTGTCCACATCGACACACCGACACGCCATTCCGGCTCGCACTACGGGTCCGGGCTGCCCGACGCACCCCCGAAGTGCAAGACGCTCATGTGGCTGCCTGATGTCATGAGTCAACTCCAGGGTGGGTCAGCGGCAGTCGACCCGGGCCTGGTCCTCTGTCACTGGCCCAGCCGCGCCTTCGTCCGACCGATCGCGTCCGCGTTACCGTCCGTCGCGCCGTTCCGGCCCGTAGGGACTCCAGGCCCTGAGGTACGGCTTGAGCTCCTCCGACGTGGGTTCACGTGTGTCCGGCATCTTCGGAAGCCTGCTCAAGGGGTCGATCGACCTCACCTACCCCATTGCCCACTCCAACCAGCGTCGGGCCGAGTCCAGAGCCGACTCGTCCACCGCACCGTCCAGCTCGCCGATGCGACGTTCCAATGCCGTGCAGTACGCACTGAGGAAGCCGTCGTTCGGGCCGAATCCGCGTAGGTTGTCCATGCTTGCTGCCGAAGGACTTCTAGCGTCGACCACAAAGTCCCCTGTCCGCAGGCGAGTGAGCGTGTCTCCCAAGCGGCCCTGATCCCGTCATGTCCGAGTCCGGGCTCAGGCGACCGCCCGGTCATCCGCAGTAAGAATCGTGTGGCCGAGTACGTCCGCCACCTCCTTCCATTCGGTGCGTGACATCGAGAGCGGCGGCAGGAGTTTCAGGACGTGTCCCAGCCCGGAGGTCTCGGCCACGATCCCGGCGCGGAACAGCGCATGCCGTACCCCGTCGGCGGTTTCGGCGTCGGTGAACCGCAGCCCGCTCATGGCCCCCTTGCCCACGACTTCGGCAGCTTGCGTCGGGAGGGCCGCGACGATGCTCGCGAGGCTCGTGCGGATCTCGGCAGCCAGCTCGCCGACGTGGTCGGTGAAATTCGGGTCGATCCAGTGGTCCAGGGCCGCGGAGCCGGCCACGAAGGCGAGGTTGTGGCCGCGGAAGGTGCCGTTGTGCTCGCCGGGTGCCCACTGGTCGATCTCGCGCCGGATCAGCAGGGCCGCCATCGGCAACCCCATGCCGCTGAGCGACTTCGACAGACACACCAGGTCGGGGCGGAGTACGGGGGCGTCCTCGAAGCTGAAGAAAGTGCCGGTGCGTCCGCAGCCCGCCTGGATGTCGTCCACGATCAGCAACACACCTGTGGCGTCGGCGAGTTCGCGGACCCGGGCGAGCCAGGAGTGGGGCGCCGTGTGCAGCCCGCCCTCGCCCTGGACGGTCTCCAGCAGGATCGCCGCGGGCGGAGCCATCCCCCTGTTCGGGTCGAGGGCTCGTTCCAGGGCGGTGACGGGGTCGGTCCCGTCCGGGTGGGCCGCGTCCCCATAGGGGAGGATCGTGACGTCGGTCAGGGGCACCCCCGCCGCACCGCGCAGCAGCGGGGAGGTCGTGGCGGACAGTGCGCCCAGGGACGCGCCGTGGAAGCCTCCGGTGAAAGCGATCACCTCGGTGCGCCCGGTGACCTTGCGGGCCAGCTTCAGGGCGGCCTCTACCGCGAGCGTCCCGGCCGGGCCGGGGAACTGCACCACGAAGTCGCCGAGCCCACGGGGCTCCAGGACGAGGCCGGTGAAGCGTTCCAGGAAGTCGGCCTTGGCCGCGGTATGCAGGTCCAGCGACTGCACAGGTCCGCCGGCCGCGAGGTAGGACATCACCCGGTCGACGATCGCGGGCGGGTTGTGGCCGTAGTTGAGCGATCCCGCCCCGCAGAGCAGGTCCACGTAGCGGCGCCCGGAGGTGTCCCACAGGTGGTGTCCGGCCGCTCGTTCGAACATCACCGGGAAGTCGCGGCAATAGCTGCGTACGTTCGACTCGTGACGTTCGAACACCGTGAGGGGTGTCCGCTCGGTCTCGGTCATGTCAGCACGTACCTTTCATAGATTCTCGTAACCCGCATGAGAACGGGGTCACTTGACCAGGACCGATCCGTCGCCGGGGCGGTGGTCGCGGGAGCGGCGGAGGTCGCTGAACGCGAACGTCCGCTGGAGCCATCGGTCGCGGCCGTCGTAGCGCGGGGTGAACGCCGAACGGCCGTGCAGGGTGACCCGGTTGTCGACCACGGCGAGATCGCCGGGGCGCAGGCGCACCGCCGTGTACGTTCGGTGGGCCACCTCGCCGAGTTCGGCGAGCGCCGCCCGGGCTTCAGGAGTCACGCCCCGGGTGGCGGCCTCGTCGAAGCACCAGTCGGGGTCGTCCGGGTCGCCGGTGAGTACGGCGTGCGCGGTGCCCCCGCCGACCGGGCCGAAGGACGGCGGAGCCTCGGTGACGTACTCGGCGCGGCCGAGGGCCGTCCGGGTGCCGGGCGTCAGCAGCGGCAGGACGCGGCGTACACAGCTGGTGCGCAGTTCGGCGACACCCTCGTGGTCGGACCTCAGGCACAGCAGCATGACGTGGTCGGGCCGGTGGGGGTGGAAGGCGTTCTCGGTGTGGAAGGTGAGTTCTACCGAACCGACATTGCCCTGGACCTCCTCCTGACCGGGCACCGGCACCACGTCCTGGACCAGGGCCCCGGACTTCTCCGCAGCGAACGCGGCCGGGTCGCCGAGCCCCGCGGCGAACAGCAGCAGGGTCGCGGCGGGCAGTGACGGGACGCGCTGCACCGAGCCCTTCACCATGGGTGTCGGCGGCAGATCGGCGGCGGCGATGGGCAGCCGCCTCAGGACGAGGGCGCCGTCCGGGCCGGAGTTCCTGCGGAACTCCCTGACCAGACGCCTCACTTCGGCCGGGGCGTCCTCCCAGGCGTGGCGGGCGAGGGCCGGCCAGGCGGGGTCGTCGACCCGCTCCCCCGCCCGGTCCAGCAGGCCGCTCGTCACCTGGGCCAGTGCGGCCAGGTCGGGGGCGCCGAGGCGCACCGTCCCGTCCCCGGCCGCGGGGTGGGCGGTCCGCGCCGGGTCCGCGGGGGCCGTCGTCGATTCGACGCTGATCACGTCGTGTTCACTCCCGTTCCGTACGTCGCGTGGCTGCGTGGGGTCGGTCAGGCGCCCATGGCGTCGATGAGGCTCTTGGGGCGCAGGTCGGTCCATTCGCGTTCGATGTACTCCAGGCAGGCGGTGCGGCTGTCCGGGCCGAGGACGGTCGTCCAGCCGGCGGGTACGTCGGCGAAGTCGGGCCACAGGGAGTGCTGTCCCTCGTCGTTGGCGAGGACCCGGTAGGTGCCGTCGGGGTTCTCGAAGGGGTTGCTCATGGCGGATCAGTTCCTTTACAGGTCGGTTTCAGGTCGGTTTCAGGTCGCTTGCAGGTCTTTGTCGGTGCGGAGGAGTGCGGCCACGGTCCGGCCGATGGATTCGGCGGACCGGCCGAGCAGGAGGTCGAGGTGGGCGACGTCGACGTCGTGGACGTCGATCCGTCCGGTCACGTGGGGCTGCCAGTCGGCCGGGTCGAGCAGGGGCTCGCCGGGCGCGCTGGGGCGCAGGGCGTGGAAGAGCACGACGTCGCCGTCGAAGGTGCGGGGCACGTGCCGGAGCGTGAGCCGCCGGATGTGTGCGCCGACCCGCACCAGGTCCGCCCGCAGCTCCTGGGTGAGCAGCACGGGCCCGTCCTCCGGGATCGGCACGTGGTCGCGCAGCTCCTGCTCGGTCGGCTCGACCCCGTTGTGGTCGATGTGGGGTAGGTGGGTGTCGAGCAGGACCACCGCTTCGACCGTCTGTCCGGCCTCCCGCAGCTGGACGGCCACCTCGTGGGCGAGCAGCCCGCCCATCGAGCAGCCGAGCAGCCGGTACGGTCCAGACGGCCAGGCCTCGCGGATGAGTGCGACGTAGCGTTGAGCCATCTCGCCGATGCTGCCGGGCAGTTCGTCGCCGCCGTCGAGTCCGGCGGCCTGGACGGCGTACAGGGGCGTGTCCTCGTCGACGTGCGGGCCGAGTACCGCGTAACACCAGCCGATCCCGTCCACGTGGTGCAGGCAGAACAGCGGGGTGCCGGAGGCCGAGGTGTTCCGCAGCGGCAGCAGCGGGGCCAGCGCGTCCATGTCGCCGCCCTCGAGGGGAGCGGCGTCCAGCCGTTCGGCGAACGCGGCCGGCGTCGGGGCCTCGAACAGGGTACGCACCGAGACGCGGGCGCCCAGTTCGGCGCGGACCCGGGCGATGAGCCGGGTACCGAGGAGGGAGTGCCCGCCGAGGGCGAAGAAGTCGTCGTCGGCGGAGACCTCGGACACACCCAGCACCTCGGCGAACAGCCCGCACAGCAGTGCCTCGCGAGGAGTGCGCGGCGCCCGGCCGGTACCGGCGGCGGTGTCCGGCGGGGCGGGCAGCGCCCTGCGGTCGAGCTTGCCGTTGGCGTTCAGCGGGATCGCGTCGACCTCGACGAACGCGGACGGCACCAGGTACGCGGGCAGCGTCGCGGCGAGCCGGGCCCGCGGGTCGTCGGCGGCGAGTGGCTCGGCTTCGGGCACGAGGTAGGCGACCAGCCGCTGGTCGCCCGGACGGTCCTCGCGGGCGATCACGGCGGCTTGTGCGACCCCGTCGAGCGCGGTCAGCGCGGCCTCGATCTCGCCGGGCTCGATCCGGTAACCCCGGATCTTGACCTGGTCGTCGACGCGTCCGGCGTACTCCAGCACCCCGGCGCGGTTCCAGCGGGCCCTGTCGCCCACCCGGTACATCCGGGCGCCGGGCGGGCCGTACGGGTCGGCGACGAACCGCTCGGCACTCTGGCCGGGCCGCCCGGCGTAGCCGCGGGCGAGTCCGGCGCCGGCGAGGTACAGCTCGCCCCACACACCGTCGGGGACGGGCTGGAGGCGCTCGTCGAGCACGTACACGCGCGCGTTGCCGACAGGGCGGCCGATGGGCACCGGCCCCGCCGCGAGGCCGTCGCCCGGTTCGAGCCGGTGGACGACGCAGCCGACGGTCGCCTCCGTGGGACCGTACTCGTTGATCACCACGGCCTCGGGGTGCCGGTCGCGCCACGCCTGCAACGCCGTGCCGTCGAGTGACTCGCCGCCGATGACCAGATTGCGGGCGTCGCTGACGCGGTCGGGCAGCGACTCCAGCAGCCGCAGATGGCTCGGGGTGACCTTGAGCAGGGCGGGGGTCGGCGTGTCCTCGTCGAGCTCCGCGAACCGCACCCGGCCGCCCGCGACCAGCGGCGTGAACAGCGTGGTCACCGGCATGTCGAAGGCGAGGGAGGTGTGCACCAGGGACTCACCGGACGCCGCCGGGTACATCGCCACGGCCTCGCTCAGATAGGCGGCGAGCGCACCGTGTTCGACGACCACTCCCTTCGGGCGGCCGGTCGATCCGGAGGTGTGGATCAGGTAGGCGGCCTGGTGGGGGTGGACGGGCAGGCCCGGTTCGCTGCCGGGGAGCTGGTCCAGGTCGGCCGGGAAGGTCTCCTCGTCGAGCACGATCCGCGCCCCCGCGTCGGCGACCAGCGCGTCGATCCGCGCCCGCGGGTTGGCCGGGTCGACCGGCAGATAGGCCGCCCCGGTCTTCAGGACCGCGAGCAGCGCCACGACCACCTCCGGGCGGCGCGGCAGCACCACGGCGACGACGGTCTCCGGTCCGGCCCCGAGCGCGATCAGGTGCCGGGCGAGCCGGTCGGCGCGGCGGTTCAGCTCGTCGTACGTCAGCTCCGTACCGTCCGTACCGTCCGTACCGTCCGCGCCCTCCTTGCCGTCCACGACGACGGCCACGGCGTGCGGGGTGCGCGCCACCTGTGCCTCGAACATCTCCAGCAGCGACGCCTGCGGCAGCGGCCGGGCGGTGTCGTTGCGTCGGACGAGCACGTCCTCGCGTTCGGCGGGGGTGAGCAGGGGCAGCGCGTGCACGGCACGCGCAGGGTCGGCGGTCACCTCCTGAAGCAGGCGCAGATAGCGGGTGGCGACGCTCTCGGCGGTGGCGCGGTCGAACAGGTCCGAGGCGTACTCGACCGATCCGGACCAGCCGCCCTCGCCGCTCTCGACGAGCGTCAGCGACAGATCGAACTTGGCATGGTCGCCGTGCACGTCCCCGACGGTCACCTCGAGTCCGGGCAGCCTGGGTGCGACGGCCTCCTGGTTGACCGTCAGCATGACCTGGAACAGGGGGTGCCGGGAGCGTGAGCGCACCGGGTTGAGGGCCTCGACCAGCTGCTCGAACGGCACGTCGGTGTGGTCGTACGCCGCCACGTCCGCCGCGCGCACCCGGTCGAGCAGTTCCTCGAACGTGGGGTCGCCGGAGGTGTCGGCGCGCAGCACCAGAGTGTTGGCGAACAGCCCGACGAGCTCTTCGAGCGCGGTGTCCGGGCGGCCCTCCACGGGCGTTCCGATCACGATGTCGTCGCCGGCGCCCAGCCGGGTCAGCAGCGTGACGAGCGTGGCGTGCAGCACCATGAAGGCGCTGGCGCCCCGGTCACGGCCGAGCGCGTCGACACGGCCGCGCAGCCCGGCCGGCACCGTGAAGGGCACCGTGCCACCACGCTGGGACGCGACGGCGGGCCGGGGCCGGTCGGCGGGCAGCTCGATCTGGTCGGGTATCCCGGCCAGCTCCTTCGTCCAGAAGTCGAGCCGGTCGGCGGGCAGTTCCCGCTCCCACAGCGCGTAGTCGGCGTACTGGAGGGGCAGCGGAGCCCAGTCGGGGGCGTGGCCGACGAGGTGGGCGGCGTAGGCCGTGGCGAGGTCCTCGGCCAGGGGCCGCATGGACGCGCCGTCGCCCGCGATGTGGTGCAGGAGCAGCAGCAGGACGTGTTCACGCTCTCCGTCGGTGAACAGCACGGCACGGACAGGCAGTTGGTGGTCCAGGGAGAACGGCATCCGGGCGGCCTCCGCCACCCCCGCGTCGAAGTCGGCCGGGTCGAACGACCGGATCGCGAAGCGCGGCTCCGTGTCGACGACCACCTGGTGCGGCCCCTGAGGTCCTTCGGCGATCACCGTGCGCAGTACGTCGTGCCGGCGCACCAGGTCGCCGAAGGCGGCCCGCAGGGCGTCCCGGTCGAGGGTGCCGGTCATCCGCAGGACGACGGGGATGGTGTACGTCTGCGACGGGCCGTCGAGCCGGTCGAGGAACCACATCCGCCGCTGCGCCGCCGACAGGGGCACCCGCTCAGGTCGTTCGCGCCGGACGAGCGGCGGCCGGGAGGCCTTGGTCGGCCGGCCCGACAGCAGTTCCGCGAGTCCGGCGACGGTCGTGTGCTCGAAGACCTCCCGGATGGACAGCTCCGCTCCGAGGTCGGCGCGGATCCGGTTGACCAGCCGGGCGACGAGCAGGGAGTGGCCGCCGAGGCGGAAGAAGTCGTCGTCGGCGCCCACACCGGGCACACCGAGGACGGCGGCGAAGAGGTCCGCCACCCGCCGCTCCGTGCCCTCGGCGGGCGGCCTGCCCGAGCCCTCGGCGGTGCGGTCGGGGGCGGGCAGCGCCTTGCGGGCGATTTTGCCGTTGGCGGTCAGTGGCAGGGTTTCCAGGACGACGAACGCGACCGGGACCATGTAGTCGGGCAGGGCCCGCGCGGCTGCGGCGCGCAGGGCGGCCGGGTCGGCCGGGTGGTCCTGTTCCGGCACCACGTACGCGACGAGGCGCTTGTCGCCGGGGGTGTCCTCGCGGACGACCACGGCGGCGGCGTCGATGCCCGGCCGGGCCGTGAGGACGGCCTCCACCTCGCCGAGTTCGATGCGGAAGCCGCGGATCTTCACCTGGTCGTCCACACGGCTGACGAACTCCAGCCGCCCGGCAGCCGTCCAGCGGGCCAGGTCCCCCGTGCGGTACATACGGGACCCGGGCGGGCCGAAGGGGCTCGCGACGAAGCGCCCGGCGGTCAGACCGGGGCGGCCGTGGTAGCCGCGGGTGACGAGGTCGCCCGCGACGTACAGTTCGCCGGCGGTGCCGACAGGTGCCGGGCGCAGCAGCGCGTCCAGCACGTACATCCGGGTGTTCCAGGCGGGGGTGCCGATGGTGATGACGCCGGGCGGCACCGGGTCGCCGGGTTCGATGCGGAACAGGCTGCACCCGATGGTGGTCTCGGTCGGGCCGTACTCGTTGAGGACGGTCACGCCGGGGTGCCGGGCGCGCCAGGCGTCCAGCACGTCACCGAGCAGGGACTCGCCGCCGAGGACGAGCTGTCCGCCCGGCGAGTACTCCTCGGGGACCACGCCCAGCAGGTGCAGATGGCTGGGGGTGGCCTTGACGAAGTCGGGCCGGGTGACATGGGCGTCCGGGTCGGGGCCGCTCGCGGTCCAGCGGACCAGTTCCACGGTGCCGCCGGAGATCAGCGGGCCGAACATGCCGGTCGCGGTGAGGTCGAAGGAGACCGGCGAGTGCACCAGGACGCGTCGGCGCAGGCTCTCGTACTCGTGTGTCGCCCAGGCCAAGTAGGCGACCAGCGAGCGGTGTTCGACGACGACCGCCTTGGGCCGGCCGGTGGAGCCCGAGGTGAAGATGACGAACGCAGCGTGTTCGGGCCGCCGGACCACAGCGGTGAGCGGGCCGGACGGCCGTTCCGCGATCGCGGGATCGTCCGTCAGCACGACCGGTACGTCCGTCAACGAGCCCACGGTCTCGGCGAGTTCGACCGTGGTGACCACCGCGACCGGCGCGATGTCTCCCAGCATGAAGGCGAGCCGGTCGGCCGGGTGGGCCGGGTCGAGCGGCAGATATCCGGCGCCGGTCTTCAGGGCGGCCAGCAGCGTCACCGGGATGTGCTCGGAGACCGGCATCAGCACGGCGACGTAGCGCTCCGGGCCTGCCCCCAGATCGAGCAAGTGCCGGGCCAACCGGTTGGCCCGGGCGTCGAGTTCGGCGTACGACAGCTCCGTGGCGCCGAAGACCACGGCGGGCTCGTCCGGGGTGCGGGCGGTCTGGGCCTCGAGCAGGTCCGTCAGGGTCTCCGCCGGCACCTCATGGCCGGTGGTGTTCCACTCGGTGAGCAGCAGCCGCCGCTCCTCGGCGTCCACGACGTCGAACTCCCCCACCGGGCGGCCGGGTTCGGCGGTGACGGCGGTGAGCAGACGGGTGAAGCGCTCGGCGATACGGGCGGCCGAGTCGCGGTCGAACAGGTCGGTGGCGAACTCCAGGAGGCCGTCCGCCCCGCCCTCGGGCCGCTCGGTGAGGAAGAACGACAGGTCGAACTTGGCGGCGGGCGACGCGACCGGCCGCACGCGCGCCGTCAGGCCGGGGAGGTCGACGGCGAGGTCGAGAGCCGCCTGCTGGTCGGCGTTGTTGAAGTTCAGGCCGGTCTGGAACAGCGGGTGCCGGGCGGTGGAGCGCGCCGGGTTGACCGCCTCCACGACCCGCTCGAACGGCACGTCCTGGTGGGCGTAGGCGGCCAGGTCGGCGGCCCGCACCCGGCGCAGCACCTCGGTGAAGTCGGGGTCGCCGGTCAGGTCGGTGCGCAGCACGAGGTTGTTGGC
Source organism: Streptomyces sp. NPDC057474 (assembly GCF_042802555.1). NCBI lineage: Bacteria > Bacillati > Actinomycetota > Actinomycetes > Kitasatosporales > Streptomycetaceae > Streptomyces > Streptomyces sp. NPDC057474. The sequence goes on from NZ_JBHVDX010000013.1 coordinate 59,731, forward strand.
GAAGAAACCGACCAGGGGTGTCAGGGCGTCGTCGGTGCGGCCCGCGACCGGTGAGCCGATCACGATGTCGTCACCCGCACCGAGCCGGTGCAACAGGGTGGCCAGAGCGGCGTGCACGACCATGAAGACGGTCGTGTGGTGCTCGCGGGCGAGCCGGACCAGGGCCTCGTGGACCGCGGGCTCGACCACGAAGGGCACCGTGTCGCCGCGGTGGGTGGGCACGGCGGGCCGGGGCCGGTCGAAGGGCAGCTCCATCTGCTCGGGAAGCCCGGTGAGCGTGGTGCGCCAGTGGTCGAGTTGGCGGGAGAGTGCGCTGTCCGGGTCGTCGGCCTCACCCAGCGCGTGCCGCTGCCACACGGCGAAGTCGGCGTACTGGACGGGCAGTTGATGCCAGTCGGGATTCTCTCCCCGGGTCCGGGCCGCGTACGCGGTGGCGAGGTCGCGGGCGAGCGGGGCCATGGAGGCGCCGTCGCCGGCGATGTGGTGCAGGACGAGGAGCAGTACGTGCTCGCCGGCGCCGAGGTCGAACAGGGTGGCGCGCAGCGGGGGTTGGGCGGTGAGGTCGAACGGGGTGCGGACGGCGTCGGCGACATGCTCGTCGAGCCTGTCCTCATCGGCGCGGACGACGGTCAGCGGCGGCAGGGCCGGCAGGACCACCTGGTGGGGGCCGTGCCCGTCCTCGGCGAAGACCGTACGCAGTGCCTCATGGCGCTGCGCCAGGTCGTCCAGGGCGGCGGTGAGCGCGGCCACGTCGAGGTCGCCGGTCAGCCGCAGCGCGACGGGCAGGTTGTACGTCGCGGACGGGCCCTCGAAGCGGTGCAGGAACCACAGCCGTTCCTGTGCGTACGACAGCGCCAGGCGCCCCTCGCGCGGCTGTGCCGTGACGCCGGAGCGGCGCGATCCGCTCCCGGTGAGCCGGGACGCCAGCTTGGCCACGGTGGTCGCCTCGAACAGGACCGACAGTTCGATGTCGGTGTCGAGGGCGGCGCGGATGCGGCCGGCCAGCCGGGTCACCAGCAGGGAGTGGCCGCCGAGCGCGAAGAAGTCGTCGTCGACCGAGACCTCGGGCACGCGGAGCACCTCGGCGAACAGGCCGCACAGGATCTCCTCCTGCGGGGTGCGCGGCGTGCGCCCGGCGGTGTGCGCGATCTCGGGGACCGGCAGGGCCTTGCGGTCCAGCTTGCCGTTCGGGGTGAGCGGAAACGCCTCCAGGGTGACGATGTGGGCCGGGACCATGTACTCGGGCAGACGGGCCGCGAGCCGGTCGCGCAGATCGTCCACATCGACAGGCGCGACGGGGACCACGTATCCGACGAGCCACTGTCCATGCACGGCTGCGGCTGCCTGGGTGACGGTCGGATGGTCGGCCATGGCGTCTTCGATCTCGCCGAGCTCGACGCGGAATCCACGCAGCTTGACCTGGTTGTCGGCGCGGCCGAGGTATTCCAGCTCGCCGTCCGCCGTCCAGCGCGCCACGTCCCCGGTGCGGTACATGCGCGTCCCGGGCGGCCCGTACGGGCTCGCGACGAACCGTTCGGCGGTCGGCGCGGGCCGGTCGAGGTAGCCGCGGGCGAGCTGGACGCCCTCGACGTACAGTTCGCCGGGCACGCCGGGGGCGACCGGTGCGAGCGTCGCGTCGAGCACGTACGCGCGGGTGTTGGCGATGGGCCCGCCGATCAGCACGGTCTCGGTGTCGGGCGGCGCGGCCCAGGCGGTGACGTCGACGGCGGCCTCGGTCGGGCCGTAGGCGTTGAGGAGCACGGCGTTGGCGTCGTCGTGGAAGCGGCGGACCAGTTCGGCGGGCAGGGCCTCGTCGCCGGAGACGACCAGGCGGACGGCGTCCGGCAGCCGGGTCTCCGCCAGGTAGGCGCCGAGCATGGACGCGCTGAGGTGGACGACGGCGACGGACTCCTCGCGCATCAGTCGCTCCAGGTAGAGCGGGTCGCGCTGGCCGTCGGGCCGGGCCACGACGAGGGTGCCGCCGTACATCAAGGTCCAGAAAACCTCCCACACCGACACGTCGAAGCTGACCGGGGTGGACTGCAGGACTCGTTCGCCTGCGGTGAGCCGATGGTCGCGCTGCATCCACCACAGCCGGTTCGCCATGCCCGCGTACGTGTTGACCGTGCCCTTGGGGCGGCCGGTGGAGCCTGAGGTGTAGATCACGTAGGCGGCGTTGTCGCCGTGGGCCGGCACCCTCGGGTTCTCCGCGAATTTTTCGGCGTCGGGTGCGATCCGCTCGAAGCCGTCCGCGTCCCGGTCGGAGATCAGCAGCCGGGCGCCGGAGTCGGCGAGAATGTACGCGATCCGGTCGGCCGGGTAGCCGGTGTCGATCGGCACGTACGCCGCACCCGCCTTGAGCACCGCCCACAGGGCCACCATCAGGTCGACCGAGCGCGGCAGCATCACGGCGACCCGTGACTCGGGGCCGGCGCCCCGCTCGCGCAGGGCGTGTGCGAGCCGGTTCACGCGGGCGTTGAACTCGCCGTAGGTGACCGCCTCGCCCTCGAAGCGGACCGCCTCGGCGTCCGGGTTCCGGAGCGCGTGCGCCTCGAACAGCTCGACCGCCGAGCCTTCGCCGTCGAACTCCACGGCGGTGTCGTTCCAGTCGGCGAGCACCAGGGCGCGGTCGTCGGCACCGAGGACATCCACCTCGGACAGCCGCTGTCCGGGGTCGGCGGTGACGCACTCCAGGACGCGCACGAACCGGGCCGCGAAGCTCTCGGCCGTACGCCGGTCGTACAGGTCGGTGGCGTACTCCAGGCGGCACAGCAGCCCGCCGTCCTCGTGGACGTGGCAGTCGAAGTGCACGTCGAACTTGGCGGTGCCGCTGGTCACCGGGCCGGGGTCGGCGGTGACACCGGGCAGTTCGAAGCGGGCCTCGGTGAGGTCGAGCCAGGCCAGCATCACCTGGAAGAAGGCGTGCCGGGAGCGGGAGCGCTCCGGGTTCAGCTCCTCCACCAGGCGTTCGAACGGCACCCCTTGGTGGGCGTACGCCGCCAGGCCCGTCTCCCGGACGCGGACCAGCAGCTCCTCGAAGCTCGGGTCGCCCGAGGTGTCCATGCGGTAGACGAGGGTGTTGATGAACACGCCGACCACGTCGTCGAGGACCGAGTCGGGCCGGTCGGCGATGACACCGCCGAGCGGGATGTCCTCGCCCGCGCCGAGCCGGGTCAGCAGCAGCGACACCGCGGCCTGGAGGACCATGAACGGGGTCGTGCGGGTGCGGCCGGCCAGGTCCAGCATCCGCTGGTACAGCTCCGGGCCGACGGGGAACTCGACGTGGTCGCCGCGGTGGGTGGCCACCGCCGGGCGCGGCCGGTCGCCGGGGAAGGTGACCTCGGGCGGGAGGCCGTCGAGGTGCTGCTTCCAGTGGTCGATCTGGCGTGGCAGGTCCGCGGCGAGCGTCTCGCGCTGCCAGATCGCGAAGTCCGGGTACTGGACGGCCAGTTCGGGGAAGCCGGGCGTCTCGTCGCCGGTACGTGCGCGGTAGGCGGTGGTGATGTCCTCGGCGATCGGACGCAACGAGGCGCCGTCCGCCGCGATGTGGTGCACGACCAGCAGCAGGACGTAGGTGTCGGGCCCGGTCTCGTACAGCGTCGTCCGCAGGGGCACGTCGCACGTCAGGTCGAAGGGGCGGGCCGCGTCGGCGGCGAGATCGGGGTCGGAGTCCCGTACGAACTCCGTGGCGTAGCGAATCTCGGGCGGCAGGACGACCTGGTGCGGGCCGTCGGCGTCCTCCGGATAGACCGTGCGCAGCGCCTCGTGGCGGGCGACGAGGTCGGCCAGCGCGCCGCCGAGGGCGTCCGCGTCGAGGGCCCCGGTGAGGCGGATCGCGAGGGGGATGTTGTACGTGCCGGTGGTGCCCTGGAGTCGTTGCAGGAACCACATGCGTTCCTGGGCGAACGACAGCGGGATGCGGCCGGGCCGCTCCTCCGCCGTGATGCGCTTGGCCTGCGGGGCCAGCCGGGTCAGCCGGTCGGCGACACCGGCGACGCTCGGGGCTGCGAAAAGGTCGCGCAGCGACAGGTCGACACCGAACTCGTCGCGCACCCGGTGGACCAGACGGATCATCAGGATCGAGGTGCCGCCGAGCGTGAAGAACTCGTCGTCGACGCCGACCCGTTCGACGCCGAGGACCTCGGCGACGATGGCGCACAGTGACTCTTCCTCGGGCGAGCGGGGCTCGCCGCCGCCGGCGGGGGCGGCCACCGGGGCGGAGCCGTTCTCCTCCGTGGAAGCGGCGCCCATGACGAGCAGCCGGTCCTCCTCGCTCACCACGGCCGACTCACCGGCCGGGATGTCGAGTCCGGCCGCCGCGGCGCCGATCAGGTCGGCCAGGAGGTCGGCGAGGCGGGTGACGGCCGGCGCGTCGAAGGCTCCGGCGAGGTAGGAGAACTTCAGCCGCAGCCGTACGCCGGGGAAGACGGACAGGGTGACCGGGTAGTGGGTGCGCTCGGCGAGTTCGGCGTGGGCGAGGCGCAGTCCGCCGGCCTCGATGCCGTCGTCCATCGGATAGTTCTCGAAGGCGACGACGGTGTCGAACAGTGCTTCGAAGCCGGACGCGCGGGTCAGCTCCGCCAGCGAGGCGTGCTGGTGGGCGTGGAGGGACTGCTGGTCGTGCTGGAGCCGGGCCAGCAGCGCGGCCAGCGTCTCGTCCCGGTCGATCCGCACCCGGACCGGCAGGGTGTTGACGAACAGTCCGAGCATCGACTCCGCGCCGGGCAGCTCGGGCGGGCGCCCGGAGACGGTCGCGCCGAACACGACGTCGTCGCGGCCGGTGAAGCCGCTCAGCAGCAGCCCCCACAGGCCCTGCACGACGGTGTTGAGGGTGAGCCGGTGCGCACGGGCCGTCGACGTCAGGGTGTCGGTGAGCGCCTCGGACAGGACCAGCTCGTGGACGTCGTGTGCGTCGGAGGTGCGGTCGGCCCGGGCGAGCAGGGTGGGTGCCGTCAGAGCGGAGAGCCGCTCCCGCCACACCCCGGCTGCGGCCTCGTGGTCCTGCCGGTCGAGCCAGGCCAGGTAGTCGCGGTACGGGGCGGCCGGGGGCAGGTCGGTGCCGCCGTACAGGGTGAACAGTTCGCGTACCAGCAGGGGCAGGGACCAGCCGTCCAGCAGCAGGTGGTGGTGGGTCAGGACGAGGTGGCGGTCGCCGAGGGCGGTGAACCGCAGCAGGGGCGGCCGGACGACGCTGAAGCCACGGGCGCGGTCACGGGCGAGGAACGCCTCCAGGTCGTCCCCGTCGCGCTCCTCCCAGGGCATCTTGACGTCGGCGGGGACGACCTGCACGGGGGCGCCCGTCGAGCGGCTGCGGAAGGCGGCGCGCAGGTTCGGGTGGCGGTGCAGCAGGGCGGTGGCGGCGGCCCGCATCCGCCCGGGGTCGAAGCCGCCGTCGATCTCCAGGACGAGCTGGCCGACGTACGGGTCGTCGGGCTCGTACAGGGCGAGGAAGAGCAGGCCCTCCTGGAGCGGAGAGAGCGGCAGGACGTCCGTGGCGTCGCGGAACCTGTCCAGTTCCTCCTGGGTGATCCGGACGAGGGGCACGTCGGAGACGGTGAGTCCGCCTCGTGTGTGCGCGGCCAGTTCGGCGAGGGCGTCCGTCCACTGCTCGGCGAGGGCGCGTACGTCGGTCTCCGTGAGGACACCCGAGGGGTAGGTCCACTCGGCGGTCAGCTCGCCGTCACGGACGTGGGCATCGATCTGGAGGGCATGGGTGAGCGCGAGGTCGGCATCGGCCAGCAGCTCCACGGAGGCCTCGCCGTCGGCGAGGTGCCAGCCGCCGAGGTCGTGCGCGTCGAGGCGGCCCAGGTAGTTGAAGGAGATCTGGGGCGTCGGCAGTCCGGTGAGCCGGTCGCGCAGCAGGTCGTGGCCGCGACCGCCGTGCGGGACGGCGCGCAGCTCCTCCTTGGTGCGCTTGATCAGGTGGGCGCCGGTCTCGGTACCGGGGCCCAGGCGCACCGGGTGGATGCGGGTGAACCAGCCGACGGTGGTGGACAGGTCCATCCCGTCCGGGAGGTGGTCGCGGCCGTGGCCCTCCAGGTCGACCAGGACCGGTCCCTCGCCCCGGTGGCGTTGTACGGCCGCCGAGAGCGCGGCGAGCAGGATGTCGTCCGGGGTGGCCCGGTAGGCGGCGGGGAGGGTGGTCAGCAGGGTGGCGGTGAGGTCGGCCGGGACGGCGACGGTGACCGAGCGGGCGGTGCCGTGGACGTCCTGGGCCGGGTCGAGGGAGCGGGTGCCGAGCACGGGTTCCGTGGTGGTCAATAGGTCAGTCCACAGCGGGAGTTCGTCCATGGAAGGACGAAGGTGTCCGGCCCAGCGGCGCAACGAGGTCCCGGGCGGGGACAGCTCGGCGTCGCCGGTGAGCGCCTCGGCGAGGTCGGTCAGCAGAATGCGCCAGGCCACGCCGTCGACGACCAGGTGGTGGAGAACGAGCAGCAGTCGGCCGGACGCGAACCACACCGCCCGCACCATCACACCGTCGTCCGGCGACAGCGCGCGACGCGCGGCCTCCTTCTCTCCGGCCACGTCCTCGTCCCGGGCGCGGGTCAGGCAGTCCTCGGCACGCACGGCGCCCACGGGCCGGATGTGACGGCCGCGCATACGCAGGGCGTCGTGACGGTCGAGCACCTTCTGCAGGGCGGCGGTCAGCCGGTCGTACGGCAGTCCGGGCTCGGCGGCCAGGAGGAGAGACTGGGCGAAGCCGGCGGTGGGGCCGCCGCGTTCGGCGAGGCGCCGGGCCATGGGTGTTTCGGGGAGTTCGCCGACCGGGTCGTCCTCGACGGGCGGGGCCGTCGGTGCCGTCGCGGTGACGGTGGCGAGGCGGGCGACGGTCGGGTGGTCGAAGACGTCCTGGGGGGTGAAATGGAGGCCCTGGCGGCGGGCGCGGCTGACGAGCTGGATGGCGTGGATGCTGTCCGCGCCGAGGGTGAACAGGTCGTCGTCCACGCCCAGTTCGGGGCGGTCGAGGAGTGTGGCGGCGATGGTGTGCAGGGTGCGCTCGGTGGCGGTCGCAGGGGCACGTCCGCTCAATGGCCGGGCCGGGGCGGGCAGGGCGCGGCGGTCGATCTTGCCGTTGGGGGTCACCGGGATCGACGGCAGGACGAACACGCTCACCGGCACCATGTGGGCGGGCAGCCGCTCCACGAGGTGTGCCCGGGGGTCGGTCTGCGGTGTGCCGGTGACGTAGCCGACGAGTTGCCGGGCGCCGGCGGCGGAGTCGTGGACGAGGACCACGGCCTGTTCGACGCCGGGCACCGACGCCAGGACGGCCTCGACCTCGGCGGGTTCGACCCGCTGCCCGTTGATCTTGATCTGGTCGTCGGCGCGTCCGACGAACTCCAGGTCGCCGTCGGCCCGTCGGCGCACCAGGTCGCCGGTGCGGTACATGCGGGTGCCGGCCGGGCCGTGGGGGTCGGCGACGAACCGCTCGGCGGTCTGGCCCGGGCGGTCGAGATAGCCGCGCGCGAGCTGGACGCCCGCGAGGTACAGCTCGCCGGTGACTCCGGCGGGCACGGACTGGAGGGCCGGATCGAGCACGTAGGCACGGGAGTTGTGGGTGGGCGTGCCGATGGTGACGGGCTCGCCGGGCACGCAGGCGTGGGAGGTGGCGGTCACCGAGAACTCGGTGGGACCGTAGGAGTTGTGCAGCTGGGCACCGCATTCGCGGTGGAAGCGGTCGGCGAGCCCGACGGGCAACGCCTCGCCGCCGCAACTGACCATGCGCAGCGAGACGGTCGTTAGGTACTCGTCGAGGAACGGGCCGAGCATGGCCGGGACGAAGTGGATGACGGTGACGCGCTCGTCGCTGACCAGCCGGGCCAGATAAGCCGGGTCGCGGTGACCGTCGGGGCGGGCGACGACGAGGGTCGCACCGCGCGTGAGGGTCCAGAACACCTCCCACACCGACACGTCGAAGCCGACGGGTGTCTTGTGCACGACCCGGTCGGCGGGGGTGAGCCGGTACTCGTCCTGCATCCAGGCGAGCATGTTGGTGATGCCGGCGTGGGTGACGACGGTGCCCTTGGGGCGGCCGGTGGTGCCCGAGGTGTGGATGACGTACGCGGCGTTGTCCCCCCGCAGGACGACGCCGGGGTTCGTGTCGGGCTCGCCCTCGCCGAGGGAGCGCACGTTGTCCTCGTCGATCACGAACGTCACGCGGGAGTCGGCGACGACGTACGCGATCCGGTCGGCCGGGTGGCCGGTCTCGACGGGCACGTACGCGGCGCCGGTCTTCAGTACCGCCCACAGCGCGACGATCAGGTCGGGCGAGCGGGGCAGCTTCACCGCGACCCGTGACTCCGGTCCCACGCCCCGCCCGCGCAGGGCGTGCGCGAGACGGTTCACGCGGGCGTTGAGTTCGCCGTACGTCAGCCGCTCGCTCTCGAAGGCGACGGCCTCCGCGGCCGGGTCCTGGGCCTCGAACAGGTCCACCGGTGAGCGCGGGTCCGTCGCGTGGCCGGTGTCGTTGCGGGCGTGGAAGCGCTCCCGTTCCGCGTCGTCGAGCAGGTCGAGGGCGCCGATGGGCAGCTCGGGACGCTCGGTGGCGGCGGTGAGGAGGCGGGTGTAGCGGTCGCGGTGTGCGGCGGCCGTCTCCGGGGTGAAGCGGCCGGGGTGGGCGTTGACGGTCAGCTCGATGCCGTCGCCCGCCTCGGGATCGCCGAACGCGTGCAGGGCGAGGTCGCGTACCGGGCCGGAGGCCAGCTGGTGTGCCTCTGCCTCGGTGGGGCCGAACGGCAGGCGGGCGGAGGCGAAGGAGAGGACGTTCACGGACGGGCCGCTCAGGGTGCCCGGGTGGGCCGGGGCGGAGAGGTCGCGGCGGAGTTCGTCGTGCGGGTAGCGCTGGTGGCGGGTCGCCTCGGCCAGGCGGACGGCGACGCGGTCCAGCAGCTCGGCGAACGTGGTGGAACCGTCGACGCGGAGTCGCAGCGGGACGTCGTTGACGAGCATGGCGGGCGTGGCCAGGGCCTGCGGGCTGAGCCGGGCGGCCATGAACACGCGGACGACCACGTCGTGGGCGCCGGTGACGCGGTGGGTGTGCGCGGCCATGGCGGCGATCACCGGCAGGGACCAGCGGGACCCGGTGAGCCCGCGCACCCGCTGGGCGGTGGCCTCGGGCAGGCGGCCGGTCGCGCTGGGGAGGCTGGGGGCGAGTCCGGTGGCGCCCGAGGCGAGTGCGGGGACGGCGGATCCGGGGCCGGTGATGGCGGGGCCGGTGGCGGGACGGGTGGGGGCTGGGCCGAGGCCGGTGAGGGCGGAGCCGAGTTCGGTGGACTCCGGCAGGTCGGCGAACTCTCCACGCCAGTAGGCGCCGTCGCGCTCCCGGCGGGCGGAGCCGAGGTAGGCGTTCTCCTCGGCCAGGACCTGGGGCAGGGTGCCGAAGCCGCTCGCGGGCGGCTGCTCGCCCGCCGCCAGTGCCGTGTAGACCTCCAGCAGGCGGCGGCAGTGCAGGACCTGCCCGTAGCCGTCGAGGAGGATGTGGTGGTAGCGGAAGTGGAACCAGTGCCGGTCGGCGCCGAGCCGCAGCAGGGTGTGCCGGAACAGCCGGTCGCCGGTGACCGGCACCGGCCGGGCCAGGTCGGCGTCGATCCAGGCGCGGGCGGCGTCGGCCGGATCGGCCTCGCCGCTCAGGTCGAGGTACTCCAACTCCCCCTGGACGGAGGGGTCGACCGTCTGGCGGACCGTCTCCCCGTCCTCGTGGAAGCGGGCCCGCAGTGCCTCGGTCTCGGTCACGGCCCGCTCCACGGCGCGGGCCAGCAGGGCGCGGTCCACCGGCCCGGGGACGTCGTAGTAGATGCCGCACGTGTACAGGGGGCTGTCGGGGGCGAGGCGCTGGGCGACCCACACCCCGTGCTGGGCCGCCGTGAGCGGCAGGCCGGGGTTCGTCGGGGCAGCGTTCATGGTCAGGCCTGCTTCCCGCTCGTGGGCGCCGCCTCGGGCTGCCCGCCGACCAGGTCGGACAGTGCCGCGCTCAGCGCGTCGACCGTGGGGTGGTCCCAGGTCAGCGCGTCGTCGACGGTGACCTCGAACTCGTCCTCGATGTCGGCGGTGATGGCCAGCGCCGTCAGGGAGTCCAGGCCGTAGTCGGCCAGCGGTACGGACGTGTCGATGTCCTGCGGCGAGCGGCGCAGATAGGTCGCCACACGCTCGGTCAGCCAGGTGTGCACGTCTCGGTTGCCAGCGGTCATGAGGGGGGTCTCTTTCTGAGCGGGTGGGAGGAACGGGGGCCGGAGCGCACGGCGGCTCGGGGGCCGGGGGCGCGGCGGCGGACTGCGGGCCCACGGCGGCACGGCTCGCCCGTCACGGGCGAGCGGTCGCCGGGCGGTGCACTGCCTCCGGCAGGCGTACGGCCTCCAGCGGCCGGCAGTCCTCACACGGAGAGGGGTCTTCCGGCCAGACCGAAGGAACGGCCTGTGGCCCGGCGGTCCAGCAGTTCGGCGAAGAGCGCGTCCTCGACCGGGGTGGGCAGGGGGCCAGGCCTGTGCGGGCCCGGAGCCGATCGGTGCAGGGCCGCGCGCAGCCAGGCGGGGTCGGCCAGGAAGTCCCCCGGGTCGGCGTGCCGCCAGACCTGGACGCAGACGGTCCGGGACAGCAGGCGCACATACCGGGTGACGAGGTCGTAGTGCTGGGGGCGGGCGTCGACGCCGAGTTCCACGGGCGACAAAGGCCCGCACACGGCGGCCAGTTGCGCCAGCTCGGCGTGGTCGTCACCGATCGCCGTACGCAGGTCCGCGTGCTCGGTCGCCCACGACGTGTCGGCCAGGGCGTGGAGGGATCCGGCGACGGGGTCGCGGCCCGCGGCATGGAGGGCCAGCCGGTCGTACCGCAGGGGCGGTAGCGCCTCCGCCAGCGCGAACAGGTCGCCGGGCGGCTCGGTGCCGGGGCGGCTCCAGGTGCGGCGGGCCAGCAGCGGCAGCTGAGGGAGCAGGCTCATCTGGCAGGCGGCGCGCGCGATGTGTCCGAAGCCGACGGGGGCGAGGTCGCGCAGCAGCTTCTGGAACAGCGCGGTCGGCCCTTCGCGCAGGTAGAAGTGGGCGCCGAGGAGTTCCGCGAGCCGGTCCATGGCCTCCAGCAGCAGCCGGGACACCTCGAACTTGACCGCGGAGGCGTACACGCTCGCCGCGCCGGGCACCAGGTGCAGCGCGCGGGCGCCGACCGCGCCGATCGCCTCGGCGCGCAGCAGGTCGGCGAAGACACCAGCCAGCACCGAGCGGACGTGTGGGATGTCGGTCGCGGGACCGCCGTACAGCTTGCGCTCAGTCAGGTGGTCCACGGCGATGCGCAGTCCGGTGTCGAGGATCCCCGTGGCCATCGTGGGCAGGACCGTGCGGGTGATCTGCAGGGCCTTCAACGCGGTCTCCAGACCGGAGCCGACCGGGCCGAGGATCGCGGAGGAAGGCACCGGCAGTCCGTCGAAGCACAGGCCACCGAGCTGGACTCCCCGCATCCCCACGGTGCCGAAGCGCGGCAGGTCGGTCAGGCGCGCGGGGTCGGCGCTCGCGCGGTCGACGAGAACCAGGGAGTGGCTGCGCGGACCGGGCCGCGGGTCGGTGCGGGCGAGCACGACCATGGCGTCGGCGCGCCGGAGGTTGGTGACGACCTCCTTGCGGCCGCTCAGCCGCAGCAGGCCGTCGACAGCGGCGGTCGCGGCGAACTCCGTACCGGTCATGTCGTTGCCGTGGGCCAGCTCGTGGAAGGCGATGGCGATGCGCCGGCCGTCCAGGAGCAGCCGGGCGGCCTGCTCGCTCTGCCGTTCGTCGCCGGCGGTCCACAGGGTGACTCCCGCGATGAGCGAGCTGGCGCCGTAGCCGAGGCCGAGCGCGGGGTCGCGGCGGTAGAGCGCGCGCATGACCTCGGCCAGGTGGTCGGCTCGCTCCAGGCGGCCGCCCAGTTCGGGTGGTACGAACTCGGCGTTCAGTCCGTAGGAGTGCAGCAGAGATTCCCCGGCGGTGAGCGTCTCCGCTCGTTCGTCGGCGGCGAGGATCGCGGTCGCACCGGTGGGATTGACCGGGTCGGTGAGGCTGCCGAGCAGGTGCTCCAGTTCGTCGGCGCGCTTGGGGGCGAGGCTTTTGACGGTGGTCATGCGGCACCTCCCAACAGGGTGAACTCGGGTGCGGGCATGCCGAGGACGACATCGGCCAGAGCGTCGAAGACATCGCTGCCGTCGCTGCCGTCCGCGCCGAGCAGGACGGTCAGGCAGGCCCGCAGCCACAGGCCGTCGTCGCCGAGGCGTCCCGTGCGCAGGGGCGGGTTCTCCAGCCACAGCAGCAGGCAGGCGGCCGAGGCGTAGGCGCGTTCGTAGTCCTCGGCGAGACGGAACGCCGTGCTGGGCAGGCCACCCGCTACCGGTATGAAGTCCGCCGACTCCGTTTCCAGGCGGGCCAGTTCGGCCAGCAGCCGGTCAAGTAGCGGCCCTGTCTCCGGTGTCCCCTGCTTCCGTGCGCGCGCTGCCAGGTCGGGCAGGGCCTGCACGGCACTGCATCCCGTGACGGACAGCAGTGCCAGACGGTCCGGGGCGAACGGAGGCAGGGAGGCGGTGAGGTCGGCGGCGGCGCGCAGGCCTTCGCCTTCGGTCCGGCGGCGGCTCAACTGGCGTGCCAGGCGCGGCATCTGGTTGAGGAGGGCCGCCCGGTTGACGGCCGTGCTGCCGTCGAAGATCGCGCAGATACGGTGGTCGCGCTCCAGTTTGGCGAAGCCACCGCCCGGCGGTGAGGTGAGAAACCCGCGCACGCCCAGCAGTTCGCCGAGCGAGCCGAGCGTCTCCTGGGTCAGCGTCGGGACGTACGCCTTGGTGATCGCGGAGACCGCGCTCAGTTCGCCGGGCAGCGTGTGCACCGAGCGGGCGGAGAGCACGCTCACCGCCTCCGCGGTCAGCGCGGCGGCGGCCGCCCGGCCGAGGATGCGGCGCACGTGCGGGACGTCGGCGAGGCGGCGGCCGTACAGTTCGCGTCCGGTCACGAAGTCCCGGGCCAGCCGCAGGGCGTGGTCGGCGGCGCCGAGGGAGAGCGCGGCGCAGGCGATGCGGGTGAGCTGGAGTGTCTTGAGGACCACGGGGATCCCGCCACCCTCCTCTCCGACGAGCGCGTCGGCGGGGACAGGTGCGCCGTCCAGGGCGAAGCCGCTGATGTCCGCGCCGCGGATGCCGTGCGTACGGATCTTCGGCAGGTTCCGCCAGGCTTCTTCGGGCAGTTGGCGTTTGTCCACGAGGAAGAGGCTGAAGCCGCGTGCGCCGCCTGCCGGGTCGGTGCGGGCCAGGACGCAGGCGAGCGTGGCGCGGGTGGCGTTGTTGATGAGCCACTTCTCGCCGGTGAGCCGCCAGCCGACACCGCCCTCAACGGCTTCTGCTCGTGCTCCTGCTCCGGCTCCGGCTCCGGCTCCGGCTCCGGCCTCAGGATCGGTATCGGCCTCAGGCTCGGCATCGGCATCGGCATCGGGCTCGGCCTTGGCCTTGGCCTTGGCATCAGGCTCGGCATCGGCATCGGCCTCAGGCTTGGCCTTGGCCTCAGGCTCGGCATCGGCATCGGCATCGGCCTTGGCCTCAGGCTCGGCCTTGGCCTCAGCCTTGGCCTTGGCCTTGGCCTTGGCATCGGCATCGGCATCGGCATCGGGCTCGGGCTCGGCACCAACTTCCGCTCCGGCCACGTCGGCCACCGCCGTGAACTCCCCCGCGAGCAGGTCGGCGCCATGGTCGCGCTCGGTCAGTCCCCAGCAGACCGGTTCGCCGGCGCGTACGCGTTCGGCGAGCCTGGCGGCCTGCTCCGGGGAGCCGGCCACCCACACCGGGGCCGCCCCGAGGAACGTCTTGCCGTGGGCGATGGCCACGGTCAGATCGCGGCGGGCGACCGCGCGCAGCAGCCGTACCGTCTCACTGAGATCGCCGTCCTGGGGCAGGACGTAGTGGGCGGGCAGCCCGGCGGCGTCGAGGACACGGACGGCCCCGTCGGGGAACTCCTCCCGGTCGTCGAGCCCGGCGAGCGCGTCGGGCGAGAAGGCGTCGCCCTCGTGGGCACCGAGCAGGGTCTCCAGGTCGGCCGTGGTCGTCATCGCTCGGTCACCCGCCGGTGGTCGGCCAGGGCCGCGGTGAGCAGCTGGTCCTCGCCGAGGTGGAGAGTGTCCAGCTCCCCGGCGAGGTAGAGGGCGCGCATCGCCGCGCGCTGCACCTTGCCGCTCGTGGTGCGCCGGACGCCGCCGGGCCGGACGAGGGCGACCGCCGCGACGGGGACGCCGAACTCCCGGGCTACGGTCTGCTTCATGTCGACGGCGATCTGCCCCAGCCGCTCCGCACCCCAGTGGGCGCGGATCTCGTGCACGGCGACCACCGCGGGGGCGATGTCGACGCCGTCGTCGCCGACCATGAAGACGGCGCCGTGCAGGCCCTCCAGTTCCTCGTGCTGGGAGCGCAGTTCGTACTCGATGTCAGAGGGGTGCAGATTGCGCCCGTGCAGGACCAGGACGTCCTTGCTGCGGCCGGTGATGTACAGGTCGCCGTCGAAAAGGGCTCCGAGGTCGCCGGTGCGCAGGAACGGTCCGCGCCCGTCGTCGGTGTGTGCCCGGAACGTGGCGTCGGTGACGTGCTCGTTCTCCCAGTAGCCGGCGGTGACGCACGGGCCGCTGAGCCAGATCTCGCCGATGCGGCCGTCGGGCAGGGCGTCCCCGGTGCCGGGGTCGACGATCAGCACGTCGGAGCCGGTCGGCGCCCCGCATCCGACGAGCACGCGGGACGGTTGTGTGCCGGTGGCCGGCCCGAGCAGCCGGTTCTCGAGTGCCGTCGCGTCGACCGGGGTCCGCAGCGGTGGCCGCCCGGCGGTGCCCGACGCCATCAGAGTCGCCTCGGCCAGGCCGTACACCGGGATGAGCGCGTCGGGCCGCAGTCCTGCGGCGGCGAACCGCTCGGTGAAGGCGGCGACCACGTCGGCGCGGACCGGTTCCGAGCCGTCGGCGAACTTGACCCGGGACAGGTCGAGCGCGGCGAGCTGCTCGTCGGTGACGCGTCGGACGCACATCTCGTAGCCGAAGTCGGGCGCGGCGGTGAATCCGACGTCGCAGGCGTCCAGCATCCGCAGCCAGTGGTACGGGCGGCGCAGGAAGGACATGGGGTCCATCTGCACATAGCCGTTCCCGCACAGGATGCCGGGCAGCATCAGCCCGATCAGGCCCATGTCGTGGTAGAGGGGGATCCAGCCGCCGTACGTCGTGGCGCTGTCGTTGCCGAAGGCGTCCACCATCCGCTCGACGTTGGCGACCAGATTGCCGTGGGTGACCATGACGCCCTTGGGGTCACCGGTCGATCCCGAGGTGTACTGGAGCAGTGCCAGCGTGTCGGACGCCGCCTCGGGAGCAATCCAGGTGTCCGGGTTCCCTTCGCCGGTGTCGGTGGTGTGGCAGACCGCACCGACGATGCCCTCCTCGGCCACCCACTTCTCGACGTCCGGCAGATCACCGCGCTGCGTCAGGATGGCGCGCACCCCCGCGTCCCGGGCGATGGCGGCGAGGCGGCGGCGTTCATGCCGGTAGCGGCCCGGCAACGGGGCGGGCACAGCGATGACTCCGGCGTACACGCAGGCGGAGAAGGCGGTGGTGAATTCGATCCCCGGGGAATAGAGGAGAAGTACCCGATCTCCTGGGGACAATCTCTCCTGGAGCCAGGATGCGATACGCCGAGAATGCAGATCGAGTTCTGCGCGATCGCGCACTGTGCAGCTGATGTCGCTGAAGTCGGAAACGAATGTGACAGCAGGCTGCTGCGGATTACGCGCCGCCTGTTCCCTCAGCATCGTGAGTAATTCTCGCACGACAGGAACCGTACGTGATCTTGGTTCTCGAAGCCGTACTGAAAGCTTCAATCAGACCTAAAGCAAGACCATCGAACGTACAAGAAAACTTGACACTTCCATGATCGACTGAGGTCGGCGACAGGCGTAGAAACAGTTCCGTGCATGCGTCAGTCACGTCGGCCATCATCATCGATGACCTTCACAAGAAATATCGGACAAACCATGCGTTACGAGGTGTCGAACTGGAGGTGAGAACTGGTGAGGTAATGGGCCTGCTGGGACCGAACGGAGCCGGTAAGACCACACTGGTAAAGATTCTGACGACACTCCTCAGACCGGATCACGGACGCGTTCTCGTGAACGGCTGGAATGTGTCGGAAGAGCCGGAGAAGGTACGTTCGACCATCGGTATGGCCGGGCAGTATTCGACGGTCGACGGGCTGTTGACCGGATTCGAGAATCTGTATCTCATCGCGAAACTGCGCGGTGTGGGCCGCCGTACGGCCCGCCGGGTCGCCGACGATCTGCTGTCCCGGTTCCGGCTCACCACCGTGGCGGGACGCCCGGCCGGCGCCTACTCCGGCGGTATGCGCCGACGGCTCGATCTGGCCGCCGCCCTGGTCGGCTCCCCGCCCCTGGTCGTCCTGGACGAGCCCACCACCGGGCTCGATCCCGAGAGCAGACTGGACACCTGGGAGGCGGTCGGTGAACTCGTCGCCGGTGGCACCACGATCCTGCTGACGACCCAGTACCTGGAGGAGGCGGACCGTCTCGCCGACCGGATCACCGTGATCGACGGGGGCCAGGTGGTGGCCGAGGGCACCAGCGACGAACTGAAGGCGACCGCCGGCAACCGGCTCGTCGTGTGCGTCGCCAAGGACGACCAGCTCGACGCCGCCGCCCGCGCCGCCGCTCAGGCGACCGGCACGGCCCCGACGGTGGACCGTCGCGCTCGGCGGGTGGAGGCGGCCGCCACCGACGGCCGGGCCGCGCTCGGCCGCGCCCTCGCCGCGCTGGAGGGCGAGAACGTCGAGGTACTGGAGATCGGCCTCAGCCGATGCACCCTCGACGACGTGTTCCTCGGCCTGACCAGCCACGCCCGGCGGAAGGCCGCCTGATGAACACCCCCGTACGCGCCCCGGACACTGCCACGCCCCCGGAGACGTCCCCGCAGCGGGCCGTCCGCGTCCCTGACCCGGCCGCCGCCGGTGCCGCGCTCCGCCCGACCGCCGCCCGCAGTAACCCCGTGATCCGGGTCGTCGCGGAGAGCGCGGACCTCGCCCTGCGCAATCTGCTGCACCTGCGGCGCACCCCGGGCCTGCTCATCTCCTGCCTCGTCGAGCCGGTCGTGTACGCCCTGCTCATCGGATACGTCTTCGGCAACAGCCTCGGTGGCCCGGCGTACCGCTCCTACATGATGGGCGGCCTGATCGCCCAGACGGTGGCGTTCACCACCACCTTCACCACGGTCGGACTCTCCAGGGACCTGGAGCAGGGGATGGTCGACCGCTTCCGCGCCCTGCCGATCTCCCGTGTGGCCCTGCTGCTGGGCCGGACCACCTCCGATCTCACCACCTGCCTGGCGAGCGTCGCCGTCACCACAACGTGCGGCCTGCTGATGGGCTGGCGCGCGCACACCGGTCCCGTCGAGGTCGCCGCCGGGGTCCTGCTGGTGCTGCTGTTCTCCTTCGCGATGTCGTGGATCGGCGTGTTCGTCTCCCTCATCGCGCCGAACGCCCAGGTGGCCGGCAGTCTCGGGCTGATCTGGCTGTTCCCGGCGACGTTCATCTCCTCCGGGTTCGTCTCCGGCTCGACCCTCCCGGGCCCGCTGTCCACCGTGGCCGCCTGGAACCCGATCACCTCGCTCGCCAACGCCCTGCGCCGGCTGTTCGGCAACGCTCCCCCGCCGGGCTTCCCCGCGCAGCACGGCTGGCCCGCCCAGCACCCCGTGCTGTACACCGCGGGCTGCTCGGTGCTGCTCATCGCCGTCTTCATCACCCTGTCGACATGGCGTTACCGCACCCGCACGAGCCGCTGACCGCGCCTGAGACTGCGAGGCTCGTACGCCCCCACAGGAGGCCCCCATGCCCGTCCCCACTCTGCGTCTCGGCCTCAACCTCGGCTACTGGGTCGGCGGCAACGACGCCTCCAACCTCTCCCTCGCCTCTCTTGCCGAAGATCTCGGCTACTCGGCGGTGTGGGTCTCGGAGGCCTACGGATCCGACGCCGTCACCGTGCTGTCCTGGATCGCCGCCCGCACCTCCCGTATCGACGTCGGCAGCGCGGTCCTGCAGATCCCCGCCCGCTCGCCCGCGATGACGGCGATGACCGCCGCCACCCTCGACACCCTCTCCGGCGGACGGCTCAGGCTCGGGCTCGGGGTGTCCGGCCCCCAGGTCTCGGAGGGCTGGCACGGCGTCAGGTTCGCCTCACCGCTGGGCCGTACCCGCGAATACGTCGACCTCGTACGCCACGCGCTGCGCCGGGAACCCCTCGCCTACGAAGGCCGCCACTTCACGCTCCCCCTGCCGGACGGCCCCGGCAAGGCGCTCGCCCTGACCATCCGGCCGCCGCGCGAGCGGATACCGGTCTACCTCGCCGCCCTGGGCCCGAAGAACCTCGAACTGACCGGAGAGATCGCCGACGGCTGGCTCCCGGTGTTCTTCTCCCCCTCCCACGCCGCCCAGCAAATTCAGCCCCTGAAGGCCGGCCTCGCGAAGGCGGGGCGCACCCTCGACGGGTTCGACATCGCCCCCGGAGTCCCTCTGGTGACCGGTGCCGACTGGCGGACCTGCGCCCGCCGGGTACGGGGGTACGCCGCGCTGTACCTCGGCGGCATGGGCGGACGCGACGACAACCACTACACCCGGTTGGCCGAGCGCATGGGCTTCGGGACCCAGGCCCGCACCGTCCAGGAGAGGTTCCTGGCCGGCGACTACCCCGGCGCCATGGCCGCCGTACCGCTCGAATTCCTCGACGCCACCTCGCTGCTCGGGCCGCGGGAGCGCATCGCCGAGCGGATGACGGCGTTCGCCGAGGCGGGCGCCACCACGGTCAACCTGATGCCGGTGGGACCCGGGCTGCCCGGCCCGGACCGCGCCGCCGACGCCCTGCGCATCGCCGTCGAGGCGGCGGAACTCGCCGGACTCCTCGCGTCCGGCCCCGTCCCCTCCAGCCCCCGCCGACAAGGCCCGCTCCAAGCGCGGAACTCACAAGGAGACCCCCACACCCATGACCACGCATGACACGACCAAGCTGATCT
Source organism: Streptomyces sp. NPDC057474 (assembly GCF_042802555.1). NCBI lineage: Bacteria > Bacillati > Actinomycetota > Actinomycetes > Kitasatosporales > Streptomycetaceae > Streptomyces > Streptomyces sp. NPDC057474. The sequence goes on from NZ_JBHVDX010000013.1 coordinate 78,763, forward strand.
GCCTGCCGTACGCCGGGGCGGGCGCCTCGTTCTACCGTCCCTGGACGGCCCTGGCCGGGGACGCGCTGGAGATCGTGCCCCTGCAACTGCCGGGCCGCGAGCGGCTGATCGACGAGGAGCCGTACCGGGACGCGCACCAGGCCGTCGACGGGCTCCTGGCCCAGTTGCGGGAACGGCTCGGCGACGACGGCGGCCACCGAGTCGCCCTCTTCGGGCACAGTCTGGGCGCCGTGCTCGCCTACGAACTCGCCCAGCGGCTGGCCGACGTGCCGGGCGTCGACCTGGTCCATGTCTTCGTCAGCGGATCGCCGGAACCGGCCCGGGGACGCGAGCGGCGGGCCACGGGCCTGTCCGACGAGGAGTTCCTCGCCCGGGTCGGCGAGTTCGCCGGTTACCACCACCCCGCGCTGGACGACCCGGAGATGCGCGCGATGATCCTGCCCGCACTGCGCGCGGACGTCGAGATGCACGAGAGCTACGAGCCCTCAACCGGCCTCCCGCTGGACGCGCCCCTCACGGTCGTCCGGGGTGAGGACGACGACCTGGTCGGCTACGACGAAGCCGACTCCTGGAGCAAGGTCGCCGGCCGCGACTTCGAGCACGTCGAGATCCCCGGGGGCCACATGTACCTCACCGACGCCGCCCCCGCACTGGTCCGGCTGGTCGTCTCGACGGTGCTGTAGCGCCACTCGTCCTCACCCCCTCCCAACGAGCCTGATTCTTCTAGGAGTTACCGATGCGTCTGCACGGCAAGTCCGTCCTCGTCACCGGCGCCGCCCGCGGACTCGGCAGGGCCACCGCGCTCGCCTGTGCCACCGAGGGCGCCGACCTCACCCTGCTGGACATCTGCGCCGATCTGCCCGGCGTGCCCTATCCACTGGGGACACCAGGGCAGTTGGAGCACACCGCCACGCTGTGCCGGGAAGCAGGCGCGGCCGTACTCACCACCGTGACCGACATCCGTGACCTCCGTGCCGTCCGGGAGGCGGTGACGCGCGCCGAGGACCGGTTCGGCCGGATCGACGTCGCCGTCAACAACGCGGGCATCGCCGCGCCCTCGGGCAAGCCGGTGCACGAGATCAGCGAGGAGGAATGGTCCCTGATGATCGACGTGGACCTCTCCGGAGCCTGGCGGGTGATCCGCGAGGTCGGCAAGGCGATGAGCGCCCGGCGCGCCGGCAGCATCGTCAACGTCGCCTCCACCGCCGGGCTCGTCGGCTACCGGCACTTCGCCGGATACGTCGCCGCAAAGCACGCCGTCGTCGGACTGACCAAGGCCGCCGCGCTCGACTACGCCCCGACGAAGGTGCGTGTGAACGCGGTCTGCCCCGGTTCGGTGCGCGACGACGCGCAGGCCGAGGGTCGCATGCTCACCGAGATCGCCAGGGCGCTCGACGTGCCGGTGGACGAGCACGAGAAGACCTTCGTCGAGGCGCAGCCGATGAACGCGCTGATCGAACCCGAGGACGTCGCGTCCGCCGTGGTCTTCCTCGCCTCCGACGAGTCCCGGCAGATCACCGGCTCGGTCCTGACCGTGGACGGCGGATTCAGCGCCCGCTGAGCCCGCGCACACCGTCCGCCTCCCCTGTACGACAAGGAGTACCACCCGTGTCAGGCTCCCTCCACCTCGCAGCCCGCTGCCACGCGGTGCGCGTCCGCTCGGACCGCTCCCCGGACCCGGCGGCACTTCCGGGGCTGTGGATCGAGGACGTGCCCGTGCCGGCGGCCGACCCGCTCGCCGAGCGCCTCCGCCACGCCGAACTCGCCCGCCCGGCCGACGCACCGCGCAAGGTCCTGCTGCGCTACGCCGACGGCCCCTGCGATCTGATCGTCGTGGCCCCTCGCGACCGGTGGGACCGGACGGCCCTCGGACGACTGGCAGTCGGCGACTCCGCCGGACCGCGAACCGCCCGCGCCATCTCCGACGCACCCGCGACCGCTCCCATGCCCGCTTGGGGACTGGGTGACGACGGCCCCACGATCCCCCACCTCTTCGCCCTGGCCGACGGTGGCGACGAGGCGACCTGGCTCGCCGCCCTCGCCGTCACCCTGCGCCGCTACGACCCCGAGAGCGCACCCGTCATCGGCACGGACCACGGCTCCTTCACCGTCGAGCAGGCACCCACTCTCGGTGAGCTGAAGCCCTCCCCCACGGACGGCCCATCGCTCGTCGGCCTGCTCTTCGACGCGGCCGAGGTCCCCGGCGCGTACGTGCCCTGCCTGGCACCGCCGTTCCCGCTCACCCTGTCGGTCTTCAAGGACGCCGACGGCTGGCGGCTTCGCTGCGACCACGTCGGGACTCACATCTCCACGGAGATGGCCGCACAGTTCACCCGACACCTCGCGCGAGTGCAGCAGCTCATCCTGAGCGCGCCTCGGACCGGGGTCGACGACGTCGATCTGCTGGACGAGGCCGAACGCGACCGTGTCGCGGCACTCGGCAGGCCGGCCCACCGCCTGGCCACCACCCCGATCAGCGTGCCCGCGGCGTTCGCACGGATCGCGGAGGCTACGCCGAACCGCATCGCCGTGACCGACGGCGGCGCGGATCTGACCTATCGCGAACTCGACGAGCAGTCGGGCCTCCTGGCACACGGCCTGCGCGAACACGGCGTCACCGCCGGGGACCGGGTGGGCGTGTGTCTGGAGCGCACCGCCGAGCTTCTCGTCACCCTGCTCGCCGTGCTGAAGGCCGGCGCGGCCTACGTCCCCGTCGACCCCGCCTACCCGGCGGACCGTATCGCCCACACCGCGCGGGACGCGGGACTGGGCGTGGTGATCACCCGTCTGCCCGAGTTCCCGGACGTGGCCGGCTGTGCGCCCGTGACACCGGACGAACTGCTCGACGCGGCTGCGGGGCCCGGCGACGCCTCCGCCCTGCCCGCCGTCTCTCCCGACTCCACCGCCTACGTCATCTACACCTCCGGCTCCACCGGCCGCCCCAAGGGCGTCGAGGTGCCGCACCGGAATGTGATCGCCCTGATCCACGCGACCCGCGACGAGTACGTGTTCGGGTGCGACGACGTGTGGACCTGGTTCCACTCCAGCGCCTTCGACTTTTCCGTGTGGGAGGTCTGGGGCTGCCTGCTGTCCGGGGGGCGGCTGGTCGTGGTGCCGTACTTCGTCTCCCGGGAACCCGACAGCTTCCGCGATCTGCTGGTGTCCGAGAAGGTCACCGTCCTGAGCCAGACCCCGTCGGCGTTCGCACAGCTGCTGGACGTGGACCACACCCAAGTCGGGGTCCGGCTGGTCGTGTTCGGCGGCGAGCCGCTCGACGCGCGCATGCTGCTGCCCTGGTTCGACCGGCACCCCGAGTCGGTCTGCCGGATGGTGAACATGTTCGGCATCACCGAGACGACGGTCCACGTCACCCAACAGACCCTCACCCGGCAGCTGGCACTCGCCGCCACCCGCTCCGTCGGGCATGCCCTGCCCGGCTGGCACCTGTACGTGACCGACGATGCGGGGCGGCTGCTGCCGCCCGGCGTGGCCGGCGAGATCTGTGTCGGCGGCGCCGGTGTCGCCCTCGGATACCTCGGCCAGGAGGAACTGACCGCTCGGCGCTTCGTGGTGGACCCGTGGACCAGCGGCACCATGTACCGCAGCGGCGACTTGGGACGTCTGCGCCCGGACGGGCGGCTCGAACACCTTGGACGGATCGACAGCCAGGTCAAGATCCGCGGCTTCCGGATCGAGCTCGACGAGATCCGCGCGGTCCTGCTGGAGGACCCGGACGTACGAACGGCGGCCGTCGTCGTGCGCCGCGACGACCCGGCCGACGCCACCACCGCCGGGATCCACGCCTACGTGGTCCTCACCGGCGGCGACCCGGCCACCGTCCGCAAACGGGCCGCGGGAGTCCTGCCCGACTACATGCTCCCCACCACAGTCACCGCCCTGGACTCGCTCCCGCTGACAGCCAACGGGAAACTCGACACGACACGGCTCCCCGCACCCACAGCCCCCGCCGTGCCGGTGCGGGACACCGAGCCCGTCACGGACGACGACCTCACCGATCGGCTGCGGGAGATATGGAGCGAGGTCCTCGGCAGGCCCGTCGGCCTGGACGACGACTTCTTCGAACTCGGCGGCAACTCCCTGTTCGCCGTCCGTATCGGCGCAGTACTGCGCGCGCGTGGCCTGCCGTCCTTGCGTCTGCGGGAGCTGTACCGCCATCCGACCGTCCGGGACACCGCCAGAATGCTTGTTTCTTCGGACACCTGACCCAGACGCTGCAGCCGGAGGCTGCTGTGACCTCGCCGCCGACGACCGTGCCAGGAAGGCGATCGCTCCCACACAGCGCGCCGTTCGCCGACTGCGGCACGACCACTACATCCACCGCGAGAAGGTCCGCGATCCCGGCATCGCGCCCGCCATCGCCCGCTGCGGAACCCGGCAGGGCACTGGGCGACTTCCGCGCCACCCATCAGTGCTGCGCCGAGGAGTGGGTGACGTTGGAGCAGTGGCGGCGACGGTTCCTCGCCGACCGACTGGACGAACTATCGATCCGGGTCGGCCCGGTGGAGGGACGGGTGCGCTCCCACGGCCGCTACCGCTGACAGCGCACACGGCAACTGCTCCCAGTGGCGAGGGCCAGACAGGCCGGGTTGTGCAGGGCCGTCCACACGGATGGCCCTGCACTCCACCCCCACAACGGCCACGGACGGGCTCCGTGCGCCCGCGAGGATGGCCGCTGCGCCAAGCGGTTCGTGGGTGCCGGCTGCTGGACTCCCCGTACCGGCGGGATGGCCCTGTCCGGCAGGCTCAATCGCTGCTCAAGCAGGTGCTCCTCCGTATCCAGAGCGTGGCGTTGCGGACAGCAATCCAAGATCCGGACCATTCCCGGGCCATCAGTTCGGACAGGAAGAGCGGTGCCGCAGAATGCAGCGACGGCACCGAACCCCGCACCGACGCCGGACCCGACCAGGCCCCAAGTCAGCATTCGTCCGGCCGCCACCGAAGCCGCAAAGCCCGGCGAAAGCGGCAGGGCTGCGAGACAAGCCTCGCGACTTCACCTGACGATACGTCAGCAAAGTCCACAGTCGGTTGATCCGGTGCAGGTCTGCGGCCGGGAAGCAGGTCGAGGACCCGGCGCTACCGAGGGTTGAGGTTCTCAGGCGAGTGTCCAGGTGACGCTGTCGGTGTAGGTGGAGCCGTTGATGGTTGCGGTCACCGTCACGGTGTTCTGTCCCTGACTCAGGGTGATGCCGGCCCACTTGAAGATGCGGTCGCTGCTGCTCAGGGCCCCCAGGGAGGTGCCGTTGAGGGTCGCGGTGACCCGGTCCGCGTTGGAGTACACCTTCAGCTCGGTGGCGGGGTCGGTCCGCTGGGTCCAGCGGCGGCTGGTGATGTGAAGGGTCGGGGTGCTCGCCCAGTTGGCCTTGTACCAGTAGAAGGCGTCCTTGCGGATCTGCCGGTCACGGGTGACCAGGCCCTTGTCGTTGATTCCGGGTCGGCTTCCTTCGTTACGGCCGTCGGAGGCGAAGTCGAACATGGCCCAGACGAACGTGCCCCAGATGTACGGACGGGCGGCGAGCTGCTTCCAGGCCGCCTCGTGGAACAGGGACTGGTACTCCTCGGGGTGCCAGGAACCACCGGGTGCGGGCTTGGGCGGGTTGAGGGCGTGCTGGGTGGTGCTGGCGCCGACACCGTACTCCGACATGGCCATCCTGCGGGACGGGGAGGTCGCGTGCAGGTTGTCGGCCCAGGCGCCGAGGTCACCGTCCTTCGAACCGTAGTACCAGCCGTAGTACTTGTTGAAGCCCGTGGTCTGCGTGTGCAGCCCTGCCTGCGCGTTGTCGGGGTCTTCGCCGCGTACCGCGTAGGTGGAGAGCCGGTCCGGGTCCTCGGCGGCGATGATGCCGGCCAATGACGCGAGCAGCCTGTTCGTGGCGGTGCCGTTGTAGTCGGTCAGCTCGTTGCCGATGCCCCAGAAGACGATCGACGGGTGGTTGTAGTTCTGCCGGATCAGCTCACGCAGCTGGTTCTGGGTGCTCGCGGTGAAGGCGGTGGAATCGGTGACGGAGTTGACCAGCGGGATCTCCGCCCAGACGATCAGTCCGCGTTCGTCGGCGAGTTCGTAGTCCTTCTGATCGTGCTGGTAGTGCGCCATCCGGACGGCGTTGGCGCCGAGCTCCCGGATGAGGTCGAAGTCCTGGGTGTGATCGGCGTCGGTCACTGCCCAGCCCTTGACGGCCCGCTCCTGGTGCAGATTGACACCGTGCAGGCCGAGGTGGCTGCCGTTGAGGTAGCAGCCGGTGGCGGCGTCCACGGCCAGCGAGCGGAGGCCCAGGCGTTCGGTCACCACGTCCGCGATCCTGTCGGCGCCTGCGGTGACGTCGTGGATCTCGACGCTCGCGTTGTAGAGGTAGGGATCCGCCACGCCGTTCCACAGGCGAGGGCTGTCGATGGTGACGGTCTGTCTGATCTCGGCGCCGGCTGCCGCGGCGACGGCCTGCGCGGTGCTGCGGGTGTCCGCGACGACTGTTCCGCTCTTGTCGGCGATGACGCTGCGGACCACCACCGATCTCGTGCCGCCGGTGTCGTTCCACAGCTTCGTCGTCACGGTCACCGTGGCCGACGCGGCGCTGACATCGCTCTGCCAGAGGTAGACGCCTGGGCCCGCGTAGTCCTCCATCCGAATGTGCAGGTTGTCGACGGCCCACAGGCTCACATTGCGGTAGATGCCTCCCTCGAAGGTGTAGTCCGCGCTCACCGGCGCGATGTTCGTGTCACGGGCGTTGATCACCTTGACCGCGATCACGTTGTCCGCGCCGGGGACGAGCACGCCGGTGACGCCGAACCTGAAGCGGGAGTATCCGCCTTTGTGCTGCCCGAGGTACGTGCCGTTGACCCAGACGTCGGCTACCTGGTTGACCCCGGCGAACTGCAAGTACAGCCGCTTCCCCGCCAGTTCCGGCGGCACCGCGTAGTGGCGGCGGTACCAGCCCACTCCGCGGTAGTAGTTGTTGCCGCCGTCGGCGCCGTCGACGGCGTTCCATGTGTGGGGCGTGTTGACCGGCGTCCATCCGGAGTCGTCGAAGCCGGGTGTTTCCGCACCGCTGACGTCTGCTCTGACGAACCGCCATCCCTTGTTGAGGTCGATGCGCACACGCGGATTCGGCGCCGTGTACGTCGTGGCTGCGAAGGCGGCCTTGGACATCGGAATCCCTGCCAACGAGGCCAGTACTCCTCCGGCAGTCCCGCTCAGCACCTGTCGGCGAGTGGGGAAATCTGTCATGCCGAAACTCCCTTTCTCAGTGGTGAAGCAGAGGGCTTTTTCCTGGTGCCGTTCCATCGACGACCGCGGCAGGCCGGCGGGCGCACCGGCTACGCGGTCATCGGACCTGCGGGGACCAGGCAAGGGCGCCTCCAGCGACGGCCCCCGACCCGCCGGTCCGGAGATCGGGCACTGGGGCCGGTCCGCTCACGCGATTCGGAACGGATCACGCCCCCGCCCGGTCCCACCTCCGCCTCGGCGAGGACGCCGAAGTCCGGCGGCCCCACGCTGACGGCACACCGGGCCGTGCCGACCAGAGGTCGATGCGCTGGCCGGCCCGGGGACTGCCGGTGGTGGAGATGAGGGCGTAGGTCTGGGCGGCCCGTTGGGTCCGGTTCGGCCGGGAAACCCGCCGGGCTGCCGGAAACGCGCTGGTGTCCGCGCGTGGGTGAAGGGTGACGTGGCCGATCGCCCCGAGGTCCACCGCGATCCCCACGGACGTGGCGCTGACGTCGGCGAACGGAAGCCGATGCCGGTGAAGCCCTTGGCGCCGGTGACGCTGGTGGTGCTGCTGTCCCGGCCCAGATCTTGCCCCAGCCGCTGTTGCCGAGTGTGCGGTTTCTGTTCACGGTGGTTGGGTTGCCTGCCGAGCTACGGAGCGGGCGGTGGCGGTCTTGAAGCCGTAGGTCTGCACGGGCCCCCTGCACCGAACGAAGTTGGGGGCCAGGGCCACGGCTGCGGCGTGACATGGGGCAGACCGGTGTGATTTATCGGATCGCGGGATCAATGTTCTGGACGCGTCAAAATCAGGTGTGGGATGGGCTCGGCGACAGGCAACGTGCGCGGCGCCAGGGCAGAGCCTGCCGGGCTCGGCGACTTGGCGCGCGAGCCCGGCATGCGGGATGTTGTTCTTCCCCGCCTTCCCACTGCTCAGTTGATGCGGACGATCTTCCAGAGCTGGTCGTCGTTGTTCACGTCGTTCCACTGGACGACCGGAGCGCCGTTACTGGTGGCGGACTGGGCGACTCCGGTGTGGAGGCCGCTTCCCACGTTCTTGAGTTCGTAGTAGCCGTCGCCCGCCTCGACGAGCGTCCACTTCTGTGAGTCGGCGGTGGAGGGGGTGTTCTGGACGAC